>NZ_BAUP01000053.1:0-4885 GCF_000648275.1 Holospora elegans E1
ATCATTGGGCAGATTTTAATAAAATTATTCCAAGCCCCCGCCTCTTTCAGGGAAAAGATAAAACATTTTCCATTGAACAAAATAACGCTCCACACCGCCATTGGTTTGCAAGATTTCTCCCCCTTGCAAATACACGATCACTTGAAATGCTGGAGGTAACACTGCGTATTTTTGCGGCACTTCACGTCAATAAAACATTGAAAATTGATCGTGCTATCTTTGGTTAAAAGGTCTCAAAAAAATAACTCAATTGAGGACGAGCCTTAGTTTTTTTAATCTCTAATAGTTTTGTTTTGACAAAAATTAAAAACTCAGAATTAAAGTAAATAAATTGTATAAAACTAACTATATTAAAAAACTTAGAAAATATTTCCAAAATTCTTATCAATCATCTAAAGTACTATTTCTTCAGCGTTACTTAAAATTTCAACACCTAACAACGCTTCCATACCATTAGTTGGTGCCAAAACTCCTGTAGATACTGTATGTACAAAAGCTTTACACTGCCGTTTCAAAGGAAGTTCTTGATGATCATAGGCAACCTGTGTTCTCTCTTGTGATGAAATAAACGGAGAAGTTTCTGAAAGAGCGTGCAAGCACATGCATAACTCTTCTCCATCTTGCTTTGTATCGTCAAATATTAAGCTTCCTTTTCTTCCGGTCACAATGCACCGCTGTTCTTTAATAGGATAAAGCCATGAGCTCGTAACTCGCGCTTGAATTCCGTTTTAAACTTTAAAAAAGAATTCCTTGATCCCCCCCTTGTAAGCAAGATTGAACGTAACGAAGCGCCTTTATAGGACGCTGAGAAGTTAGCGCAAGTATTAGCGAGATATCATGGACCCCAAGACTCCACAACGCGTCTTTTTCTCCAGGAGAAACACGTCCCCAATTATTTCGTATACAGTCGATGTACAAAATATCTCCGATTGCTTTAGACTGCACAAGAGCTAACATTTTTTCAAAAGCTCCGTGGTAACGAATTACATGACCCACCAAAATTTGAAGGCTTTTTTCTTTGGCTAAAGAACATACATCTTGTGCCTGTTTCAAATCTAAAGCCATAGGTTTTTCGATCCAAACATGCTTTCCCGCATTTAAAACAGAACAAGCCATTAAAATGTGTACAGGGGCAGGAACGCTAAGAACTACCCCCTTTATATGCGAAGAAGACAAAATTTGAGAAAACGTTAAAACAGGCACTTGAAAAGCTTGGGATAATTTGGAACATTTTTCGTCATCTTCATCAAAAACCGCTGATAGCTTTTTCATTTCTGATAACGTACGCACAATATTTTCGCCCCACAGTCCACACCCCACTACTGCAATCATCGACCTTTCGTTACCTCGAATTTAAAACGCCTTAACATTTCCGTGAAGGTTGATGGTACCACACCGCTTAACTCTCTGTAAAGATTGAAAAATGCAACAGTCTTGTCTGACTTTCATGGATCCCAAAAAACACTCCGTTTATACAAACTGCCTGCATTGTATCGTTAATGAAGATTTACGCAGTCCAGCCCTATAGCACGAATCTTATTTACAACCTCTTCAAGAGGAGCACTAGCATCCACAACCCATTGACATTGCTGACGTTGTTGTTCCCAATAAACAGCAAACTGGGGCAAAGCCTCTTGGTCTAAGCGCTTGGCCACGTATTCTTTGCTATCTCCTCTATTAAGCATCCTTTTTACCCGCTCTTCTTGAGAAAGCTCTAGCCAAATTCTGACATAGCGTATACGCGGATCAAAAACAGAATCTTTTCCAAAAACCCAGGGGGTAATAAACCGAGAAATATTTTTCTTTTTTCCTTCCTCAAGGGTGGAATAGGGAATCGCATAAGTATGTTCGTAATATTTTGTATGAAGTGCAAACTTTTTTTCTTGAAACATCTTATTGTAAATCTCAGAATTTACAAAACAATACTCTCCATCTAAATCAGAAGCTCTTTTAGGGCGAGTAGTTACCTTTAACACGGTCTGCATTTCCCCTAACTTAGAAACGCCTTCTGAAACAGCTGTCTTACCGGCTCCTGTTAGTCCTGATAAACATAATATTAAGTATAAGTATTCTTTCACTATATTTAACTTTCCTTTTAAAACTACTTTTCTGTTTTTAATTGATTTAAAGCTTTTTCAAAACCTGCAGCATGAATTCGTTCTGCTTTTGCCAACACGTCAAACCAATTAGCTATTTCTTCAAATCCTTCCTCCCGAGCGGTTTTTGCCATACTCGGATACATATCTTGGTACTCGTAACGCTCTCCAGCAGACGCTGACTCTAAATTTTCCTGAGTAGAACCAATAGGAAGATCTGTTACAGGATCTCCAACGTCAGACAAAAAATCTAAATGACGGAAAGCATGAGCAGTCTCCCCACGAGCTGTAGAACGAAACAACTCTGCCACACTAGAAACCCCCTCTCTGTCTGCCCTTAAGGCAAAATATTCGTACCGTCGATTTGCTTGAGATTCTCCTGCAAAAGCAGCCTTTAAGTTTTCATGAGTTTTTGAATTTTTTAAGGACTTTTCAGACATTTGACTAACCAAACAATTATCCTATATTTTTTTATTGAAACAAAACATTAATTCCCTGTCAAGAGCTTTAAGTTTAAGAAAAAGCTATTCAAAAAATTAATTTTTGATTTATGAAAAAAATATTTTTAAGTTACTTGAAAGCATGTTGACATTACCAACTAAACTCGGTAGAATCTCTTCCTATGGCCCAGGTAGCTCAGTTGGTAGAGCATAGGACTGAAAATCCTTGTGTCGCTGGTTCGATTCCTGCCCTGGGCACGTTTTTTTTAGATATGAAATACTTATTGATCGGAAACTGGAAATCTCAAGGAAGCTTAGAAGAGATTCATCAATTTCTTTCTACGGTAGGACGTCTTTCTATACCCGAAAATGTGCGCCCAATTTTGTGTCCGCCTTTTGTTTATTTAGACCTTGTGAAAAAAAGATTGCCCGCTGGGTACGGTCTGTGTGCGCAGACTTGTGGTGTTTTTCCCAAAGGAGCCTTTACTGGAGAAGTCAACGCCAGCATGATTCAAGACATCGGGTGCGGATATGTGTTGATTGGACATGCAGAACGGCAAGAGTCTTTAGATGTATTAGAAAAACAGATGGAGCGCGCTTGGGAAGCAGGCGTGGTACCTATTTTTTGCCTTGGGGAAGAAGCGCCTTCTGCGTGGTATAGTCTTGCGAAAAAAATTTCTTATCTTTCTTCATTGCCTTCTTCAGCTCTTTTTTACGTTGCTTATGAACCTATTTGGGCTATCGGCGGAAAAACGCCTCCGTCTTGTGGGTATTTATCGCAAGCGTTTCAGTATCTAAGGGCTCATTTAAAACACGCCCAAGGGTTTATTTACGGTGGCGGAGTGCGCCCAGAAAATTTAAAGGAGATTTTAGATCTTAATATGCTTGAAGGCATTCTTGTTGGACAATCCAGCTTTCAGCAAGCGATATGGACGATGCTTTTAGCGATTTTAGAAACCCACGGAAGAGCGCAGCAAAAAATGACGACTCGCTGAAAAATGTTTTTTAAAATCAATTTCATTAAAAGTTTTTACGAAAAGGAGAAGTTTTTGGAAATTTATATTAATAAATTAGTTTTTTTGTTTTGGTTAGAAAGATTTTACAATTTTTTACTATAATCGTAACGAATAGCCAACACAACAGAGCCGAGATATGAAATTTTTTAACAAAACATTCCAAACAATATTAACAAAAATTTTAGGAGCGTCTTACATTTTAACAATTCTTTCAACCAATCTTCAAGCAGAGTGTAACTGCAAAGATAAAATGGGAGACAAAGTCCCCTCATTTTCTGGTATGATGGTTGATGATTTGACTGCTCCAGATAAAGTTAAAAACGCTTAACATGTGTGCACGACTATCTAAAATTTTTTTTTCAACACGTAGATGATAGACTTAAGTGTAGGGGGAATCCACCCCCCAGAAGGGTAAGACGGGTGATTCTTTTATTCAGAAAACTCAGATTAATCAGGACAGAAAATCCAGGCATGTATAGCTAAAACAGTATAAAAAGATTACGAAAGATGGAATTGAAATAAGAGATCAGTTAAGCAAGGCAATGTTCTTCTTATATGTTTGGCTTGGGCCCATTTTTTCTAAATATACCAAAACAAACTGAACGTGTTGGACTAATGCGTTGAAAGTTGTCATTACGCGATCGACAAGATCCATGGCGATGCTGTCCCAGGTTTGGTCAAAAAAATGCAGCATACTCTCGCGAAAGTCTTTGGCAGAGAAGAAAAGTCGATTATTGCGCACATGTTCATTCTTCGATGGGGTTCTGGTTGGGAGGCTATAGGAAGGGCAAATAATTCACCTCAATCCCCCTTTCTTTCGCTACTTTTTGGGTGTCTTTGCTTGTGTTGTAGTAATCTAGGTTGAATTAGATATTTTAAAGAACCACGAAATAGCGTCGAATAGAGCGTTGAAATTTAGTATATTGTCCACCTCTTCATATTATCCCAGATTTTCTCTATTGGATTCAAGTCAAGAGAGTAAGAAGGTAAAAAAATTATACTTCATTTTACAGATTCTATTCATTCTCTACTTCTCTTGGGTTTATGAAAAGAGACATTGTCCATGACCCACACTGCTTTTCAGGAAGTTTGGGGATCAAATCTTGCAGCATCCACGCGTTGAACCCCAAGATATTTGCAGTTGTTTCAAACAGACTCCCATTCAAAAGAACGCCGTCCAAAAGTGCACGAATGACATTCGGTCGCCCCTATAGCCCATAAGTGTTGAAAGTGGTTGAGATAGATATTATGAGTATAAAGTTTTAATTTTATAATGATGTATTGATATATGGTTAGAGAGACTAGGAAAACTTTACGATGTCAATAGATATAA
>NZ_BAUP01000052.1:0-2751 GCF_000648275.1 Holospora elegans E1
TATTTATTTCCTACAAATATAGCTTACCTTCAGCTGTCCTTACTTCTGCACTATCTATATAAAAATAACCACCAGGATAGTGCTAGATAGTTCTTTTTTATCAGAGCAGCCATGACGCCTTAAGCAACGATGAAGACTTGATTGGCTTAAATGTGGAATAGTTTCTTGTAAGCTATATAATACTTCATCCTCTTGAATGCAACACTTGCTTCTTCCTCAGACTCTGAAAGCACAGTAGATTTGATCTTTTTAAGACCGATAGGGAGATCTTTTGTATCTTCTCGATTCTTCCATTTGATAATTGTTTTTGGATTAACATTAAATCTTATAGCCGCTTTTGCTATGCTCTCTTCCCTATTGGATCTCTCTACGGAGTACCTCAGTCGTTCTGGCATTTGCGTGTAATACTTGTCCCATAAACTTTTCCTCCATGAATTATTGTCTTCATAATATACTCCATAATTCTATGGGATCAAACATCAAGAGTTAGCTATAAAAAAAGCTTTTACCTATGTGGGTGGAAGCGAAAAAAACGAATTTTTTCGACAAAACCTGAAACAACATCGTCATGGATCTTGTCGACCGCGTCAATGAAAATTTTCAACGCATTAATCCAGCACTTTCAATTTGATTTGGTATATATCTTCTTTTTTTTGGAACAATGGAAGATTTTGCAGCAGATCTTAAATTAGACTTCTTGCGAAACTAAAATTATAAACAAGATTTATGATAAAAAGACCAGGAGGTAAGGTCTGCAATGCGAACAGAAAAAAATAGCAGGAAAAAATTCCGCAGGTTGATAAAAGTTAAAAAAGATACGTTTTATAGAATGGTGAATATTTTTCAAGAGTCGGAAGTAAGAACCTGTCTTCACAATTTAAATAAGATCTGATAAAAAGCTTAGTTAGGAGATAAATGACATGCCCTATCCGAGTGATTTGAGTGCCACACAATGGGATTTAATAAAATCTTATTTTGATACAGGGGATTATGGTAAAAAACGCAAGAGAGCGCCTACTAACGAGGTGTTTTACCTTATAAAAATCGAAAACAGTCTCTCCTTGCCCCTCTTAACAATACATCTTAATCCCGAATTCGCGCCTTGAAATTCGGTAATTTCTTTATCTTTTACAATAGAATTAGATGTATTTTTCAACAATACACAAGGAAAGATTAGTTTTGTAAAATTTAACGTCTTTTTTTTATTTGCATCGCATTCTTATTATTTTTTTGGCAGTGTTTTCGTTGTTGAAAGATTTTTGGAAAAAAAGTCTTTTACTTCATTAAATTGTTTTTTTAATAACTTAATTCTTACCCCATCTTCCTTTTTTTTTGGAACAATAGCAGACTTTACATTGCCTAAGGGTTTAGGGGGAAGAATGCTCTTATTTCTATCAGAACCATCATCAGAGTCAGTTTCAGAAAAATTTGAATGAAAACTTCGATCGTTAGATTCGTCAGAATCGTTCTTAATTTCAGGAAGGCCCTTAGCAAGATTTTTTTGTAACTTTTCCCATTCTAACTGCGCTTTCTCTTCAAGTTTTTTCCTTTTTAACTCCGATTCTGTTTCTTTTACCGGTAATGCGTTTGAATCTTTACTTTGAACAACGAGAGAATTTTCAGCAGAGTTAAGATTTTTTACATTACCTGGCGCTGTGTTTGCATTAATTTGAACAGTGTTTCTACCACTATTTGGGACAACAGCGGACTTTACATTGTCTAAGGGCGTGGAGTTTGGCATAACTTCTCTATCAAAGTCACTCCAAGAGTCACTCTCAGAACTCGATGATTTTTCACTGGGATAGTTTTTTTCGTAAAAATGAGTATTATCTAGAGCTTTTGTAATACAATCTTCACAAACTAAGGGCCAAGGCCTGCGGTTTGGGGTGGAAAGTTTTTTACAGAGCTCCGTTTTGTTCTTAAGAACGAGATTAAGAAATTTTTCACCTTTTTCATAAGTTGATGAAATATGATTAGATAACTTTAAAAACGCTTCTCTGACCTTTGTTGCTTTTGATTTTGTAATTTTGTCGGAAGTATTTAATTCAACCAATGTAGAATACGCGTGAATAAGATCTTTCATTTCAGGAGAATTAGACTCTTTTTTTAAGCGCCCATAAGCAGAAGAATCCTTTTGAAGAATATTAAATATTTTTTCCCAGTCGTTTTTGAAATTTTCAAAAATTGTCCATTGATCAGAAAATGCGCTTTGGCAAATAATCAGACCTAAAACAGATATTAAAATGTTAAATTTTTTATAGTTTTTCATCTTTTAATTTGTTTTGTTAATAGTACAATTAAAGTTGTAGCAAATAAATGTTAAAAAATAATAAAAACTCAAATATTAAAGGTAAATCGTTAAAAAGCAAGTGTCCGATTTGCTTTCCGTAATTTTGAAAATTTTATAATAAAAAGCTATTGCTATATTCTGAAATACTAACTTTACCTTTGATTTTTAAAATTTTCGAAGCCTTTAACTAAAGATATTTTTTTAGAATTAGTAAAGTAAGTCTTTTAAAAGTCTCTAAAAATGATTGTATGTAAATTTTGTGAATGTTAGGAGTGTTTTAAAAGCGGTTTTGTTCGATGGGTTCAGCGGTACACATGTAAAAAATGTAGAAAAAATTTCACGAGGTGTGCATGAAAAAGACAAGCTCCAAGCCTTCGTTTTACAAGTAAGTGGCCTTTCAATGAACCGAATTGCTCAGCTTTTTGGTGTCGGCGTCACCGCTGTTTTGAAGTGGGCGGGCA
>NZ_BAUP01000051.1:0-10313 GCF_000648275.1 Holospora elegans E1
TTTATCTTTTCCCTGAAAGGGGTGGGGGATTGGAATAATTTTATTAAAACCTGCCCAATGATCTTTGCAATAAAATAAAATTTTCCATTTTTTTAATCGTTCAAAAAGTCGTTTGAATGTTTGACTCAAGCGATCACCAAATTCCCAATCGATGAGCAGTTTTCCAGCACGATCCTGGACTTTAAAATTCCAAGCTTTAAAAATCCAAATTTTTGCTTCTTTTTTTTTAAATAATGCTAAAATTCATCGACTTCCATGACAATACCGTTGTCTTCTGGGTATAGCTCAATTTTGGCGCATAGCCTTGATCCTAAGGTGCCCGCCCACTTCAAAACAGCGCTCGCGCTGACACCAAAAGTTGCGCAATTCGGTTCATTGAAAGACCGCTTGATTATAAAGCAAGGGGGTTCAGCTTGTCTTTTTCGGGCACACCTCGTGAAATTTTTTCCACATTTTTTACATTCGTACCGCTTTCCCCCTCGAACAAAACCGATTTTAAAGCAATCAAAACATTCACAAAATTTACATACAATCATTTTTAGAGACTTTTAAAAGAATTCCTTTACTATTTTTAAAAAAATATCTTTATTTAGAATATGTCGTCATAACTTTAATTATATAATAATTACATAATTATAACGCTATCCAGCTCCATTGCCATATTTTTTTATGATATTTTAGCTATATTTTGCTATAAGGATTATATTTTGTTATATTATTTTTATAATTCCTTCAAAATGTTTTAAAGCAAGTTAGCCTTATCGATGAGAAAAATAAAAAAATACATCACTTATTCTATCATAATTGGAATAACGAATTCAGGTGTGAAAGCATCAGAAATAAAAAAAAAAAATTCAAGCGTTACACAAAAAACGTTAATGTCTTTGAGCGATATTAAAACAGGTGATTTAAATTTTTTTTCTTCCTTAAATTTAGATTCCGTATCTTTGGATGATTTTGAAGAAGGAACAAATTTTAATGGGTATCACGTAAATAGTGATCCTCATTTTCACACATTGGTCAATATCAAAGCTCCCAAGGGAGGAATTTTACGATTATCAACCGTTTCTCCTTCTGTTATTTCTTTAAATCCATTCGTGTCTCTTAATTTTCCACCAGGGATTTTTTCAGTGCATGAGCCCAATTCAGCTGTTGCATCTTTGATGATGCGGTGTTGGAGATGTGCTTTTCATATGATTCCTTATTGTTCTAACAAAATTAGAAAAGCTAAAGACAATTCTTGGATTACGTTTTATTTAGACCCAAAGGCTAAATTTCACGATGGAACCCCCATAACAGCACAAGATGTTCTGGCAACATTTGAGTATTTTCTTCGCTACGGATCTTTTTATCGTAAAAAACTTGGAGAAAAAGTAAAAAGTATTCTTGTGCAAGATTCTCAAACCATTACTTTTTATATGAAGCCTATAAAAGAAAGTGCTCAGTTTGGACTTGGTTATGAGCCAGATTTTCCTTTGGTACTTGCTGGGCTTCCAATATTGTCTAAAGCAGATATCAGCTGGCGAAACGGGAATGAAGATTCTATGACCCCTTTGACAGGAAGCGGCCCTTATCGGCTTTGTCGTCATACAGACACCATTACAATTTACGAAAGAGTTAAGGACTTCTGGGGAAAAGATCTTCCACAATTTCAAGGAATTAGCAATGCGGATGAAATTCAATATAAGCGGTTTATTACCAAAGAAAGTGCTTTTTCAGCGTTTTTAAGAAAAGAGATAGACTTGTGGAAAGAGGATAATCCAGAACAATGGGATCTTTATTTTTATTCAGCTAATTTTGAAAACAAGATTCGGATTCATACCGTAAATCACAAACAGCCTGTGGGAATGAAGGGTTTTTTTTTCAATGCTCAGCTTCCTTTATTTAAAGATATTCGTCTCAGGCAAGGAATAAGTGCTATATTTGACTTGAAATTTTCTGACTTTCGACGAATAGTTGGAAAACGTGCTCGCCGAATTCAAAGTTTTTTTCAAGGAACGCCTTACGCATGTTTAAACGCTTTGACTCTTCAAGAGCAAAAAGCGCTTTTAGGTCTTCCAGTTCCGATTACGCAAATCGCGACACCGAAACTTCAAAACAAGCGAGAAATTCTTAATCACTTCAAACGTGCAGGATGGAGCCTGAAAAATCAAATATTGCAAAAAAATAACACCCCTATGCGTTTTGTGATCATAACGAAAAAAAAAGAAGAAAAAGTTTGGGCTGAACGCTTTTCTATCTATCTGAAAGATTTTGGAATTGAAGCTTTAGTAAAAGAAGTAGATGAAACCGCTTATTATCAAAAAATTTCTAAGAAAGATTTTGATATAATAGTGGCAGAGCGTCGAGGGACTCTTTCCCCTGGTGCAGAACAAATTAGCTACTGGACTTCAGAACATGCAGGGCCTCAGGGAAAAAATTATTCAGGGATTCAAGACCCCAATATCGACTTTGCGTGTAAACAAATAATGGTTTTTTGGAACGACCAAGAAAAGTATACGTTATGGTTGCGCATTTTGGACCACCTTCTTAAGTTAGGGTGTTATGTTTTGCCCTTGCATTATTACGATACAAAAATTATTGCACACTGGAGGCGCGTTGAAGTGCCTAAGCCCGTTGATTACTTTTTTAACTTTTCTTCTGAAACTTCTTGCTGGATTTCTCCAAAATAAGGGCAAGGCACTGAATCATATCCACAGTTTTTAAATACCATCCCTTTCCTTTTTTTATCAAGCGCCTACACGCCTTACTTGTTCAGTAAATTTTTAAGTAAAAAATAAAATTAAACTATTCATTGATCTTTTTGCGATTTTTGATCGCACTGCGCTCTAGAAGAAGGTTGAATGTAATAGCAAAAGCTCATAAGATCAGATTCTTCTATAGTGAGCACGATATTGAAATTTCTGTAAAAATCCAAATCGATAATATTAGTCATTTTTTCTAAGAAACGATTCACTTTCTTTATTGTATTCGAAAAATTTTAAAATAGAATTATTGGCAGGTGTTTTGTTTTTTTCTTTTTACTTGCTTTGATTTATTTGGATAAGAACGCGGATAGTGGTCAGGAGTTTTTGGGGACAATTTTCCTTTCATTCCGCAGCATTCCAACAAAAGTATACTCACAATAAGAACGCCTATAGCTCTTATTTTCCACAAAAATGTTATCCAAAAGGTTATCTTTTTCACGGGTTTGCTTGAGATTAATTTTTCATTATGATATATTAGACAGAGAAAGAATAAAAGTTCATGATGAAAAAAAAAACAATAAAAAAAATATTAAGATCTAAGGTTCTATGTACTGCTCTGCTGTTCTTGTGCTTTCAGAGCGCAAAAAGTTCTAAAGACTCTTCCATAGATTTTACAGAGAGTTTAGAAAAAGATTTGAGCGATGTTCCTGAGGTTATGGACTCAAAGCCACTTAAAAAAAAACTTTTCACTAAAAAACCAAGACAAAAAGTCGCAGTGGCGCATTCTTTGTACGAGGGGTTACGTTTTTCTTTTATGGAAAATTCTACGCCTTTAAGTTTGGAAAAATACTCTCGAAAAACGCCAGTTTTGTTGATATTTTGGGGATCGTTTTGTGGGCCTTGTTTAAAAGAATTTCCCAGTTTAGAGCGCTTAGCAAAGTCCATGCCTAATTTAAAAATTGTCTGCGTTGCAATAGATGGGCCAAACGAAATTACTTCTGAGCTTCCTTTGTTTTACGTTAATCAGGGCAAAGGAACAGAAAGCGATAATCAAAGATTTCTGGCAAAGCACAGTATTGAAAGTGTTCCTGCTTTTTTCTTGTTTGACACAACGGGAAAAATGTTGTGGAAAGGGATTGGAGCAAAGGAATGGGATAGCGCTTCTGTTATAGATAAGCTTAAGAAGTTTGTAGAACCTTTTCAAGGAAAATTACATCCTAAGCGCAACAAAACGAATAGAACTACAAAGAAATTGAGTTCCAAACAACGAGTGCACTCATAAAAAAAATTAAAAATTTTGAAAGAATAAAATTTGTTTTGTACCTCGTGGATTAAAAAGGGGAGTAGTATTTTGTTCCAAATTCGTTTATAATGAAAAGATAGGATAGATGGCTGAGCGGTTGAAAGCACCGGTCTTGAAAACCGGCAAACGTTTTTGCGTTTCGTGGGTTCAAATCCCACTCTATCCGCGGTAAAATGATTAAAATGTATGATTTAAAAAAAAAGGTTTATGAACTTTAAGACTTGCTCTTCCTTTTCTGTTTTTGACGATGCGTTGAAAGCAGTACTAAAAAATGCTAAAGCTAAGAAAACAAAAGTTGCAGCGGAAATTACGTTAGAAGACGATAGGGTGTTTTATGGGTGTAATTTGGAATCTGCTTGTCATACGTTATCCATTTGTGCAGAACGTGCGGCGGTTGTGAATGCATTAATTCATTGCGGTCCTGATTTTCGTATTAAAAACGTTCGAGTTATCGCAGAAAAGAACGGATCCCCTCATAACATTCGAGTTTGTGGAAGTTGCTTGCAATTGCTGTCAGAGTTTGCTTCCCCTTCTTTGTGTATTCAAGGATATTCTTTAGATGCGCTTTATCCTATACGGTACAGCTAAAATTTTTTATGTTTAAAATGAAAAATACTGCGTAGGTTGTATAAATCGTATAAAAAGAAGATTTAGAAAAATTTTCTTTAATAACATATGACGTTTAAAAGAATTAACTAACGCTCTTCTAAATCAAAAATTTTTAATAACCTTTTGAACGATTGTCGTAATTTTTTTATACTCTTCTTCGCAAGACTTTGCAATAATCTCCCATTGCTTTTTTTCAGTTAACGCAATTGGGATTATATGGGCTAGTTTTTTCAAGTGCTTTATTAAAATAGGGGAAGTGATATCATTTTCTGGCCAGTTCAAAAGAACGTTTCTAAATCGCTCTGTATCCCAGTTGTGGTGAAGTTCTTCCGATGCATCTAGCATTAATGCCAAGATGGAAAGGGGTGGGTCTGAGCGAATTGCCATTTCTCCCATCATGTGTGCTAAAAAAGCGATACACAATGCGTGATAGATACGCTTTTTTTCCAAAGAATCAGGGTACAATTTTAAAACATTTTCAAGCAAAGCAGCATGTTTAGAATCTTTAATCCAATTTGACGCACAAACTCCCGGAAGGGCAAATGGAAGCATCTCTAAAGATTCTTTTGGTTCTTGGGCAGAAATGATTTTGTGGGCATAGCTCGTGTTCTCTTTTTCTAACGTATGCAAAAGGGGCATTAAGTGCTTAATTTTCATAAAATCTTCCATAGAAGAAGAAAGAATCGTTTGAATTTTTTCTACACACAAATCTTGAAAGCACAAAGCTTGTGCGTATCGCGTGAACAAATAAACACGATGAAAAATTTCATCATATATTGCTTCTATCAACAAGTGTAGTGTCTTTTTATTGTGAGAATTTTCTTGAGGGCGTTGAAGAATGCGCTCACTTCGGCGCTCCCTGTCTATTTCTCTGTCTCTTAGTTCTTGCCGAAGCACAAAACTTCCAATCTCCTGAGGAGCTTCTGACACATCAAAAGAAGAAGCAAGCTCTGGGGCTTCTTGAATATCTTCTTGATCTTTTGATTCGTTTTTTGAAGACACAGAAGGGGGAGAAATCTTTTTTTGCTCTTCTTGGTCATTCTTCATAAGTTGAAACAAGATACGTTGATAGACAGCTTTACGGTTGGCGCTGTACATATCGCTAGAGTTTTTTACGGATTGCACATAGATAATGTGGTTTGCAAGCTTTGCACTGCATATTTCTAACGCTTCATCGGATTGTTGTTGCAAAGAAGCGTAAAGTTCGGGTTGTTTTTTGTACACCCAACTTAAAAAATTGCGAAGTTTTTGAGATAAAGGATCTAAATGAGATTGAGCTAGGCTAACAAAACACACTCCCAACATCATCCAAATTGTAACAGTTTTCTTAACACTCATTATAAAATATTCGTAAATCCGTTTTATTATCTTACAAAATTTATGAAAAAAATCCATACTCCCCCTCACTTTTTTTCAGGTAGTTTAAAAGATCGCTGAAATCAAAGAATAAGAGTTTATCTTTGATCCACCTGAGTCCCCTTGTGTTCTTGTGTAAGGTTCGTTATAGAAGCGTATAAAATAGCAATAGCGACAATCGTCAAGTTTGGAAACTCTTCCCAAATCTTTCATAGGGGTATTTTCAAGGTTGACCCCTTGCGTTTTCATAGTTCTGAACAGCCGTTCAATATCCCATCTTTGTTTGTTTAGTACCCGGTCTTTATCTTAAGCAAATGACAAGGCACTCTTTAATCTTTTTACCTACGGCCCCCCCTAGGATCATCCAGCATGTTATACAGATGGCGGCTTTCGTCCGTATTTAGGTGAGTAAAAAAATCCTTCAAAGACTTTTTAGAGGTGCCAAAGTTGGCCAATGAATTATCTTTTATACGGATAAAAAAAGGGATCTTATGGTCAAACAAATAAGTCACACAAATAAGTCACACAAATAAGTGATCCAATCTTTGCCCACAAATTCGCGATCAGCTGAAAAGGAGAGAATTTTATCGAACCCAAAGATTTCCTTAAATTGGTTTACTCCAAAACAAAGGAAATGTAATCTTTCCAACTCTAACAGCTAGTACGAGGCAATTGATATTCTGCGTTCCAAACTTCCAATTGGTGCGATCGAGCATTAAATGCATTTTAGGAACTTGCTCCCAAATGCTTGATATCAAGGCTTTTGAGAAGAGTCCAGAATCAATTACTTGTCCTTTTAAAAAAACGCCTGATGCGTTCAAGCTTGGATTTTATTGAAGGTGGAGCGTTCATCTTGTGGATCAGCGCAGGATGCTGAACCTTTCGCTGATCGATCATACTAAGTACGAAGGTTTTAAAAGTCTCTGCGCGGGAATTGTGAAAAGCTAATATATTAAGGATGAGAGGTTCATTTGCATTAAACATTGTTGTTTATTTGTAATAAAATAGCCTTTCTTTCAGATCTTTTAAAGACCCTTCAAAAAAGTGAGGGGGAGTATGGTCTCTGCCAAAGAGTTTTGCAAGAGTATGGTGCAATTTTTTCGACAAAACCTGAAACAACATCTTCATAGATCTCGTCGGCCGCGTCAATGACACAATGTGTTTTTTATCTACTACCACTTGTGTTTTTATAGCGAGCTTTTTTTTCCTGAATAAAATTACTTTTGTTTATTATTACGATTATTGATCCTTTCTATTAGTATACCTTTATAATTTATCACTTTTTAGCAGCACCCAGGAAGCGCAAAACAAGATACTTAATCGTATCCTATACAGTGCTTTTACTTACGCCGGAACTTTTGACGTAAAAGTATGTGCGGCATTTTTGGATATATTAGGGGGGCCATCAAAAGACGATCTTCTATGCTTAGCTTTCTTTTTAACTTTTTCTTCTTGAAGAACACTCACTATTCTATAAAATGTACCCTTTTTAACTCCTGTCAACCTGTGGAATTTTTCTTCTGATATTTTTTTGATCTGTTCGTATTTCTTACCATATCGCCTGGTCTTTTTATCATAAATCTTCTTTATTCAGACGTTATGGATTTCGTGATAATCATTAGGATAAGAAAAATAATCTTTTTCCTGGAAAACAAGGAGATGTGTGCGTTACATCCAAGGACAATCTAGACAAAAAGTACGCAATGAAAGATTGTGCACGTCCATCAACACGGTTCTAAAAAAAGACGAGAACCAGGTTATTGGATGTTTTGCTGGAGGTTTAGCGTTAAGATCTAAGCAATGTGGGATGACTCAAGGAAATCCCACAAGAAATCCAATTGCTTTTTACCTTACAGAAGGTCAGATACATGACTTGGAAGGCGCCGATGCGTTGATAGATTGCCTCGTGAAGGCTGATGGAGTGCTTGTCGATGAAAGCAAAAATTTAAAGAAAATGGCGTAAGGCCGTTATTCCCCCTAAAAAGAACCGTTTAAAGCCTTCATATTATGACAAACATCTTTAAATCCCGTCATTTGATTGAGAGTTTTTTTTCTAAACTGAAAGCAATACCGCGCCATTGCCCCGCGGTATGACGAAGCGTCTGTAAATTTTCTTGGCGCTCCCCACTTGGCTTCAATTATTATTTAGTCGCTATTTGATATAAAAAATTTAAAGCTCTTCACAAAAAGAAGCCTGTATTTCTTAAAACAGAGCTTCTTTTTTATGAGATATAAGACGCTTAAGATTCTGTGTTTTTTGACTCATCTTCTGAAGACGTTTTGTTTTCTTCAGAAGGGGGGTGCTTGCTAGAAAGCTCCATAAGTTTTGTAAGTTCTGTTTCTAAGTTTTGTACACTAGATTCTATCGCTTCCACATCGTCTTTTTCCAAAAGTTCTTTAACTTTTTTTACTTCTTGCTCTAATCGAAATTTTTCTTCTTCGGGGAGATGCGCTTCAAGATTTTTTACTTGCTTTTCTACTTCGTACACAAGGCTTTCTCCACGATTGCGAACTTCTACTAAACGACGCTTGTGCGCATCTTCTTTTCTATGACGTTCTGCATCTTGAACCATTTGCTCTATTTCTTTTTCGCTAATTCCTCCTGAATTTTGGATGCGAATTTGCTGCTCTTTTCCTGTAGACTTGTCTTTGGCGGAAACATTCACTATACCGTTTGCATCGATATCAAAAGTAACCTCGATTTGGGGAATACCGCGGGAAGCAGGAGTAATTCCCATAAGGTCAAAATGTGCTAACAGTTTGTTATCTGCTGCCATTTCTCTTTCCCCTTGAAAAACTCTGATATTTACTGAAGTTTGATTGTCTGTTGCAGTAGAAAAAACCTGAGATTTTCTTGTAGGAATTGTAGTATTTCTTTCAATTAAACGCGTAAAAACACCTCCCAAGGTTTCGATTCCAAGGGAAAGAGGGGTGACATCCAAAAGCAAAACGTCTTTTACATCCCCTCTTAAAATTCCCCCTTGAATGGCTGCTCCCATGGCGACCACTTCATCTGGATTTACTCCACGATGGGGTTCTTTTCCAAAAAAATCCTTAACTTTTTCAATGATCCGAGGCATTCTGGTCATTCCCCCCACCAAAATTACTTCTTGAATCTCGGATATACTAATTCCCGCATCTTTTAAGGCGGCACGACACGGCTCTATGGTACGCTCAATTAAATCAGCGACTAATGATTCTAAGGTAGAACGTTTCAGAGTAACATGCAAGTGTTTAGGACCTGTCTCATCTGCTGTAATAAAAGGAAGATTAACATCAGTGGTTACAGTATTTGAAAGCGTTTTCTTTGCTTCTTCTGCAGCGTCTTTTAAACGTTGCAACGCCAAGGGATCTTTCCGAAGGTCTATTCCGGTTGTCTTCTTAAACTCTTCTGCCAAATAATCAATGATTCGAAGATCAAAGTCTTCTCCACCCAAAAAAGTGTCTCCATTGGTTGCCTTTACTTCAAAGACGCCCCCTCCTATTTCTAAAATAGAAACGTCAAAAGTTCCCCCTCCTAG
Source organism: Holospora elegans E1 (assembly GCF_000648275.1). Classification (NCBI taxonomy): domain Bacteria; kingdom Pseudomonadati; phylum Pseudomonadota; class Alphaproteobacteria; order Holosporales; family Holosporaceae; genus Holospora; species Holospora elegans. Next base: position 9,477 of record NZ_BAUP01000051.1, read on the forward strand.
ATCATAGACAACTATTACTCCTTCTTTTCCTCGGTCCATTCCATAAGCAAGTGCAGCAGCAGTAGGTTCGTTAATAATACGCTTTACATCCAATCCAGCAATTCTTCCTGCATCTTTTGTGGCCTGTCTTTGTGCATCATTAAAATAGGCAGGAACGGTAATAACCGCCTCTGTTACTGTTTCTCCCAAATAGTTTTCAGCAGAAGCCTTCATTTTTTGTAAAATGAAGGCACTGATCTGACTAGGCGTATACTGTTCTCCATCTACTGACACCCCTGCATCTCCATTTGCTAGAGCGCAAATAGGATAGGGAACCATTTTTTGATCTTTTTGTGTCAAAGGATCGTCATAGCGTCTTCCAATTAATCGTTTTACGGCGTAAAAAGTACGCTTTGAATTCGTAACAGCTTGACGTTTTGCAGTAACGCCAACAAGTCGTTCCCCAGAAGCGCTAAACGCTACGACAGAAGGGGTTGTCCGATTCCCTTCTGCGTTTTCTATAACTATAGCCTTTCCCCCTTCCATGATAGAAACGCAAGAATTTGTTGTTCCTAAGTCAATTCCGATAATTTTTCCCATAGTGTATTTCCCAGCCAAACTTTGATGTCTATTGTACCAATAAATATCTAACGAGACAAGAGTAATTAATGCTATTTCAGGGTTAAGATACAAACCGTTAATACGCAAAACAAAGAGCTGTTTAATCGAACAGTGCATACTCCCCCTCACTTTTTTTCAGGTAGTTTAAAAGATCGCTGAAATCAAAGAATAAGAGTTTATCTTTGATCCACCTGAGTCCCCTTGTGAAGTATGAATACAAAGATGAATAGAAAGGCG
>NZ_BAUP01000050.1:0-6802 GCF_000648275.1 Holospora elegans E1
CTTACGCCCCCCCCCATAGGATCATCCAGCATGTTACAGATGGCGACTTTCGTCCGTATTTAGGTGAGTAAAAAAATCCTTCAAAGGCTTTTTAGAGGTGCCGAAGTTGGCCAATGGATTATCTTTTATACGGATAAAAAAAGGGATCTTATGGTCACGCAAATAAGTCAAACAAATAAGTCACACAAATAAGTGATCCAATCTTTGCCCACAAATTCGCGATCAGCTGAAAAGGAGAGAATTTTATCGAACCCAAAGATTTCCTTAAATTGGTTTAATAAACTGATGCGTGCTTGGGTGTGCGAATTTTCCTGGTGATCAAGCATGCTCTAAAACAAAGGAAATGCAATCTTTCCAACTCTAACAGCTAGTACGAGGCAATTGATATTCTGCGTTCCAAACTTCCAATTGGTGCCATCGAGCATTAAATGCATTTTAGGAACTGGCTCCCAAATGCTTGATATCAAGGCTTTTGAGAAGAGTCCAGAATCAATTCCTTGTCCTTTTAAAAAAACGCCTGACGCGTTCAAGCTTGGATTTTATTGAAGGTGGAGAGTGCATCTTGTGGATCAGCGCAGGATGCTGAACATTTCGCTGATCGATAAGTACGAAGGTTTTAAAAGTCTCTGCGCGGGATGAGAGGTTTATTTGCATTAAACATTGTTGTTTATTTTTAATAAAATAGCCTCTCTTTCGGATCTTTTTAAAAGCCCCTTCAAAAAAAGTGAGGGGGAGTATGATAAATTTTTTGAATGTTAATATTGCTTTAAAAGCAGTTTTGTTCGAGGCGAGCAGCGGTGCAAATGTAAAAAATGTGGAAAAATCTCACGAGGTGTGCTCGAGGAATATAAGCTCAAAGCCCTTGTTTTATACGCAAGCTGCCTTTCAATGAACCGAATTGCTCAGCTTTTGGGTGTCAGCCGAGCGCTGTTTTGAAGTGGGCGGGCACCTTAGGATCAAGGATATGCGCCAAAATTGAGCCATCCCCAGAAGACAAAGGTAGTGTCATGGAAGTCAATGAATTTTGGCATCATTAAAAAAAAGAAGCAAAAATTTGGATTTTAAAGCCTAGGATCGTGCTGGAAAACGGCTCATCGATTGGGAATTTGGTGAGCACTCCAAACATTTAAACGATTTTTTGAACGATTAAAAAAATGGAAAATTTTACTTTATTGCAAAGATCATTGGGAAGGTTTTAATAAAATTATTCCAAGCCCCGGCCTTTTTTTAGGGAAAAGATAAAACGTTTTCCCTTGAACAAGACAACGGTCGACACCGTCATTGGTTTACGAGATTTTATCGAAAACTCCTTGCAAACACACGATCACTTGAAATACTGTGCGTATTTTTTCGGCACTTCACGTTAATAAAACTTTGAGAATTAATCATGATATCTTTGGTTAAAAGTCTTGCAAATAAAGAAAACTATGATCTGCATCTCCTAGCATATTTTGCATATTTTTCCCTTTATGGAAAGTGGAATTGTAATTATAACTCTATCCAGCTCCATTGTCATATTTTTTTTATGATGTTTTAGCTGTATTACGCGCGAACAAATACTTATAGCGGGATTCGTAAATAATAAATTTCTTGGCCAATATGAACCGATGGATTAAATGCCAAGTTAATGCATTTGATAAACTTTATGAAGCTTTTTCTTCATTCTTCCAAATCCCATCTTCGGGCTAAATGACTATATTAGAATTTATATAGGAAAATAATCTGAAGATTTTAATGGTCTATAAAAATAATTTATAGATAAGAATGAATTGTTAGAAAATAAGATTGTTGAATAAAAATTTTATTCTCCCCAAAAAAAATTGGGGGCCGAAGGCTAAAACTCATCGTAGGTTTGGATTCATAAAGAACTTCCGAATAACGAAAGAAGAAAGCTTAAGATTTTAATTTATTTTTTCTTAACTTTGATCTAGATTAAAAAATTTTATGATTGAGAGCTAAAATCTGCATGCCAGTTTTTTAAGTGATTTAATCCAAAAAAGATTGCTTTGTAAGAAAAAATTAGATAAAATTTTATTTAGTTTTGATAAAAGATTTACAATTTATTAGTGTCTTGTGTTATTCGCTTACTAGAGCCGCAGCTCATCAACCGCATTGCCGCAGGGGAGGTGATAGAGCGCCCAACTTCCGTTATCAAAGAGTTAGTTGAAAATTCTTTAGACGCAAAAGCAACTCAGATCCACATTACTGTCCGGGGGGGAGGGCAAAGTTTAGTGCGAATACAAGATAATGGACACGGTATGGTAGAAGAAGATTTGAAGCTTTCTGTCCACCGGCATACTACATCAAAGCTTTCTCATTCCGATTTGTGGAATATTCATACTTTTGGCTTTCGTGGAGAAGCATTGGCATCCATTACCTCTGTATCTAAAGCTACTTTAACCAGTAAAGTATTAGATCATCCCCACGGATTTAGCCTTTATATTGAAGGAGGAACGCAGCACCCTCTTAAGCCTATTGCCTGTGAAACGGGAACCTGTATTGAAATTCGTGATCTTTTTTTTGCAACTCCTGCGCGATTAAAATTTTTAAGATCTCCATCGCAAGAATACATCCATATTACTCATTGTTTGGATCGGTTTTTACTTTTAAATCCTGCCGTTTCTTTTTTCTTACGTCTTGATGAAAAGCAAAAAATATTTGAAGCAACTTCTTTAGAAAACCGTATCCAACACCTACTGAATATGCCATCAACGCAAGGGTTTTGGCTGCAAACACAGATTCAAGATATAACAGTAACCGGATGGGGAGCGCTTCCAGGAGCACATCGAAGAAATGCAGATCGATTATTTGTATACGTAAATCAACGTCCTATTGAAGACCGGATGCTTATTCAAAGTATTCGGTTTGCTTATCAAGATCTTATTCCAAAAGATCGGTATCCGTGTGTAATTCTTTTTCTAAGTATTCCTTATTCAGATGTTGATGTTAATGTTCACCCTGCAAAAACTCAAGTGAGATTCAAAGCTCCTCAAGAGATTCGTGCAGTAGTAATAGCAGCACTGAAAAAAGCGTTAATGCAAAATGGGCAAAAAAGTGTAAATATTGCACCTAAGGTGGAGAGTTTAAAAGCTTTTGTGAATGATTTTTCTTTTGACTCTATGTCAGTGAAAGGTAATTTTGATTCTTTACCAGAGCAAGGTAATGTTGACTCTGCATTGGGGAAAAATGAACTTAATTCTTTATCAGCGCAAAATAATCTTTCTTCTGCATCAATGCAAGATGATTTTTCTATGCAAGATGATTTTTCTGTACAACATATCAATTCTTCGCTGAATTCTTTGAAAAAAGAAGAACAAGATTTTTCGTACACTTCCGTTTTTCGTAAAGAGAGTAGGCCACCCAAGGTTCCGTATTTTTCAGGACTTAAGGGGGGGAGCATTTATCTATGCCTTCTTCTCTGAAAGAGGGAGACTCTGTTCTTTCATTAGCAGCAGAGCTTTTTGCATCAAGGGAAGGATTATCTCCTTCTTTGGATAATACTGAAAAGATAGATTTAGGACAAGCAATTGGTCAAATTCATAGGCGTTATATTATAGCAGTTAATGCACAAGGGCTTGTAATTGTAGATCCTCATGGAGCGCATGAGCGCGTTCTTTATGAAGAAATGAAACGTCAATGGAGATCTTTTGATGTGCAATTTCTGATTCCTCCTCTTCCCCTTTCTTTAACAGAGGCAGAAAATCTTCTTGTAGAAACTCATGCGGCCGCATTGGCACAGGTAGGATTTCCTGTAGAAAAACAAGAAAACGGGGTTGTACTTAAGGGAATTCCTGCAGTGTTTCATGAATATCCTGCCGATGCCCTTTGGGATTGTGTAGTGCAGCGCCTTTCTGATGAGTTGTTTTGCTCTCCTAAAGAGGTTCATCAGGAGCTTTTACACCACGTTTTGGCGTATTGGGCGTGCAGAAAAAGTGTTTTTTTAGGAGATTCCCTATCTTTAGAAGAAATGAATGGGCTATTAAGAGCTATGGAAAAAACACCACATTCTGCCCAATGCAATCATGGTCGAAACGTGTATTGTGTGTTTTCTATGGCGCAAATTGCCTCTTGGTTTGACCGTTCTCACTGAAATTATAGAGTAATAAAAAAATTGCTTCCTTAGTGAACAGTATAAAAAGATCAAGGTTGGATGGGGAGGAAAATCGTCAAAGTCTAAATCTCCTCCAAGTGCTTCTTGTATTATAGCGGTATAAAACAGCTTCCAAAAACAGGCGATTTTACTTGGTCGGCCCCAATTTTTCAGGAAAAAAATCCTTTATCCTATCTCACTGATCATCTCGCAACGCGTGCCGTCTTGTTTAACAGACCTCTCTTTTAAATTTTTTATTTGGGTACGATTTTTCTGATTTAAAAAATTTTTTAACTTATCACAATTTTGTTTAGAAACAATTTCTATAATTTCTGCTTCTTTTTCTTCTATTTTAACCCCTTTAAAAAAATTCATTTCTTCCGGATTAGATAAATTATTCATAGTAATAAAATTATTATTTGGTTTTGGATCTTTTTCTAAAAATATATATTCAAAATCTTGATAGTATTTAGATTTAATATCCTCCAATTTTTCTCTAAAAAGAACAAACGTAGAGGGATATTTTTCTAAGGCTTTCTTCATTTGATCTTCCATAGCAGGTTGAGAATTGATAAATTTTGTTATCTGAGCAGAATATTTTACTAATTTTTTGGTTAATTCACTTTTAATTTTTTCTTCATTAACGTTTTCATTACTAGGCAAAGCGTCGTAAATATTTTTTATATATGAGTAATAAACACTTTTCATGTGGTTAATAAAATTATCAGCGTAATATTTTGCTAAGAGTATTCGAATTTTTAAAGGAATTTCTTTTTCTTGACTGTATTGTTGATCTGTTTGATTAAAAAAAGATTTTTAAAATTCGGCTTATTTTCAATTATTTCACTTAAAAAAAATTTCAAACTCAAAAACAATCCCATTAAAAAAATCTAAATTTTTCTGATTGATCTTTGAAAGATCTGCTTTGGAGCAAAACCCTGTTCGTTGGATTGTTCCGCTAGTCTTTCGTAGTACTCGTGGTGGAAGTGAGGTCCAAAAGTATTTTTCTTAATTTTCATTAGATCTTCATAAAGACCTGCATAGATTTCTGTATTTGCGCTTAACAGAAAAAACACAGAATAAAAAAAAATTTGTTTAGCATGTTTATAATAAGCTAATTTTTATATTTTTTATTTTATCAAAAAAATATAAAATTTTACAAAAAAATAATAGACATAAATTATCTGCACAGTAATTACAGAAACAAAAAAGACGTAGTATTGCGTCTTAAAACTGTTGCGGTTGTTCGTTTTATGAAAGTGTTATGCGAACTGTGAAGACAGGGGCTTAGATTTTAAAAAACATTGTATTGTAAAAGATAACAAAGTCATAGTATAATTGTTTTCATTCCCTTTAAAATTTAATTTTAAGCTTTATTATGTTGTTTTATTTGAGTCATATGACTTACTATGCGTCTTTTTTCAACTTATTTCGCTATCTAACCTTTCGATCCATTGGGGCGTTGATGAGCAGTTTTTTTATTGTATTTTTGGTTGGAAAGCCTTTCATTCGTCGTATAAAAAAATACTCACACAATGGAACGGATACTTTTATTGAGATTTTTAGAACTTGTCTTCACAATTTAATATAAGATCTGATACAAATCTTGGTTAGGAGGTAAGTGGCGTGCCCTATCCGAGATAATAAAATCTCATTTGATACAGGAGATTATGGCAAAAAACGGAAGAGAGCGCTTACTAACGGGGGGGGTTATCCCATAAAGACGGGCTGTCAGTGGCCTTTTTCCGCAAAAAACATTCTTCTATGGAAAATAGTGTACAGGTTTTACATGCAAGCAAGACAAAGCGGAATTGGGGAGAAAATGATAAGGGATCTTATAGAAAAAAGCCGGATAAACAATGGACGAGACGATCCGACCTACAGTCTAATTGACTTACAAAGTACAAAAAAAACAGACAAAGCTGTAAATCAAGGGATTTACGGGGGAACGAAGGTCAAAGAAGTCAAAGAGCGCAAACGCCATAGTGTCACGGATCCCTAGGATATATTTTTCATGTAAAGGTTCACACTATTGCGGGATACAAGGCGTTTGATAAGGAAGGTGTAAAATATTCAGCGCCTAAAGGCGTATGCCCAGATGCTAGTTATCGTAAAACGTTCGAAGAGTTTGTTCAAAACTTGTTGAAGAAGACCGTAGAGATTTCGGCACGTATTACGTCGGGCTGGGCAATTTTAGCGAAAATATGGGGGATAGAGATAACATTTGCTTGGCTAAATCATTTTAGGCGATCAGCCAAGGAGTATGAAATAAGCGTTCAATCGGCGGACACAACGTTATGATTCGCCATTCAATGCTACTGATTCGTCGGTTGGCTTAACTGTGAACACAGATTCTTAGTATTTTTCCATACTCCCCCTCACTTTTTTGAAGGGTCTTTAAAAAATCCGAAAGACAGGCTATTTTATTAAAAATAAACAAAAATGTTTAATGCAAATGAACCTTCGTATTTAGTATGATCGATCAGCAAAATGTTCAGCATCCTGCGCTGATCCACAAGATGAACTCTCCACCTTCAATAAAATCCAAGCTTGAACGCATCAGGAGTTTTTTTAAAAGGACAAGTTAATTGATTCTGGACTCTTCTCAAAAGCCTTGATATCAAGTATTTGGGAGCCAGTTCCTAAAATGCATTTAATGCTCGATGGCACCAATTGGAAGTTTGGAACGCAGAATATCAATTGCCTCGTACT
>NZ_BAUP01000049.1:0-20052 GCF_000648275.1 Holospora elegans E1
GATGTAGAATTAAGGGGGTATAGAAAAAATTGATGCATGAACTTGTTAAGACAAGCCGAATTAAGTATGAAAAAAGCGAAAATCCCAACTATAGCATCATTCACAAAGGGTTAACCCCACAGGTGCCTCAGAAAAAAGGACGTACGGCATAGGTTGATACGCAAGGAAATTTGCTCCATATCACGGTTCATAAGGCCAATGACACAGGTGCTGGGTGCAGAGTTTTTAAGGAAGCGGTGCAAAAATTATCCTACATTAAAGGGAGTTTGTGAGAACTCTATTGAATAAAACTATAGCACTCTCAGAGCGTATATCTCAAGAATGGGCCATACTTCCAAAGCGTTAGATCGTCGAAAGAACATTTGCATGGCTGAAATTGCCATAGCGACTGCTGGAAACATGAGTATGATAGCCCATTCCATGATCCTATTAAGAAGGGTAGCTAAATCATTAATACAGGTTATAAACTTTCCGAAAGATTTAAGATTTCAACACTAACACTCAGTAGATGAAATAAATAAAGCCTAATCTAAGAACAAATAAAATACCAATTAAAATAGATAACGAAGCTTTGAAGAAAGATATCAAAGAATATCCTGATTCTTCATACTCCCCCTCGCTTTTTTGAAGGGTCTTTAAAAGATCCGAAAGAGAGGCTATTTTATTAAAAATAAACAACAATGTTTAATGCAAATGAACCTCTCATCCCGCGCAGAGACTTTTAAAACCTTCGTACTTATCGATCAGCGAAAGGTTCAGCATCCTGCGCTGATCCACAAGATGAACTCTCCACCTTCAATAAAATCCAAGCTTGAACGCGTCAGGCGTTTTTTTAAAGGACAAGTAATTGATTCTGGACTCTTCTCAAAAGCCTTAACATCAAGCATTTGAGAGCAAGTTCCTAAAATGCATTAAGCACGCATCAGTTTATTAAATCAATTTTAGGAAATCTTTGGGTTAGATAAAATTCTCTCCTTTTCAGCTGATCGCGAATTTGTGGGCAAAGATTGGATCACTTATTTGTGTGACTACAAGATCCCTTTTTTTATCCGTATAAAAAATAATCCATTGGCCAACTTCGGCACCTCTAAAAAGCCTTTGAAGGATTTTTTTACTCACCTAAATACGGACGAAAGCCGCCATCTGTAACATGCTGCAGCGATCTTTTAAACTACCTGAAAAAAAGTGAGGGGGAGTATGATGATTCTTATAGCTACAAATAGCAAAAAGGCTTGGAGTGGGCTCATCTGGGATAAAACATGCTAAGAAAATAGGAGCTACATATAAAAAAACTCTAAACCTCCCAAAAGCGGATCCAGAAAAAAAATCTAAATTTTGCCAAACAATTATGATATGCCCAGAACCCACGGTTATTTTGATAATGGGGCTCTTGCATGATAGATTTTTAGGCGGAAAATTTTTATAACGGCCCCTTTTTTATGATTTTTTATAAATTTAGATAAAGAAAGTCTTTAGACTTATAAAAATGTCCAGATTTAAAGCTCAATAAGTTGTTTTATTTTAATAACGTTGTGAGCCTAAAGCCCAATGTTACGCTCTTTGGTCAGTAAGGACTAATACCCTTGTCAGGTTAAAACATATGGCGTTCATAAATTCTGTAAATTGGTTCTTTGCAATACCAATATAACGTAATCTCTTGTTATCTTGGGAAAAAACACGTTCCAATGGTGACCTAATTTTCGTATAAATTTTATCCAAATCAAAATTTTTTTCCTTCATAGTATTCTTCTTAACTGCGCAAAGATGCACACGCTTGCGAGCCGCTGCTATTTGTTTGATCCCAGAAATTATGGAGTATATTATGAAGACAATAATTCTCTGGGATCAAACAAGCAATGATTTAAGACAAAGAGTAATAGAATATTTAGGTGAGGGAAATGGGTACATTGAAGCATCGCAAATATTTAAAATAAGTGTATCGGCGATAGGTAGGTGGTATAGAAAATACAGACAAGAAGTCAGTTATTTTCTTAAGAGGCGTGGTGGCTCAGAAAAAAAGATTGACTTAGGAAAGCTTAAAGAGTACGTCAAAGAAAACTAAGATATGACGTTATCCAAGCCTTGATATATTGATGAAAGCGGCATTGATATGGCTATGTGCAAAGATAGAAGGCTGGGGCAGAAAAAGTGAAAAGTTGCTTGGAAAAAAGAGTGGGAAATAGTATTGCCGGTTTGGTTGATAACACGCCGATAGCATCAATGGGATTTAACGGATCTTGCGAGACAGTATTATTCCAAGCTTGGGTAGATTTCTGATCAAGGAACTAAATCCTGGTCAAGGTGTTATATGGATAATACCTCTTTTCATAAATCCAAGAGAAGTATAGAATGAATAGAATCTGTAAAATGCAGTATAATTTTTCTACATCCTTACACTCCTGATTTGAATCCAATAGAGAAATTCTGGGCTAATATTAAATTCCAACGCTCTATTCGACGCTATTTCGTGGCTCTTTAAAACATCTAATTCAACCTAAATTAATACATCGCAAAATTTAAAAATAAAAAGTGCAGTTTGAAAAATTTTGATTTAGAGTTTTTGATTTGTGTACTTTTTGTCTTTGTGTTGATATTTAGAACTTCAAAAGCGGTGGAGCGCTTAAGTCTTCTTTACGTGCTTTTTCCCCATGATGCACGATAACGCATCATGGAAAGACACAAGCCTGGCTATTCCAAAGACTTCCTGAGGAAAAGTATTTTATGATTACTTGATAAATCGTCTCAAAGAAATTTCTTCTTGTACTAAATGAACAGAGGGCATTTTCCACCAAAGCCAAAATACTATCAATACTAACGCTCCTGCTAAAATTGAAATAATTTTAATTTTTTTCATTCATCCATTATCTAGAAGCCGTAGACTTGAGTTTATCTAGAATTTCTCGTATAAGTCAATGTCAGATTTAGGTATGGAAAATAAGCATTGACTTTTTCAGAAAAATTTCATACTTTGTAAGCAATAAAAACAAAATGCATTACAGCGCTATGGCATTAAGTGTGTTTATTTGTGCAGGGGGAAAATCTTCTCGTTTTGGAGGAAGCGTTCCAAAATTGTTTCAGGATTTAGGGGGAAAACCAGTTGTAAATTACGTTTTAGATTTAGCAAAAGAGTTGACATCTTTGGAAAATATTTACGTTGTGACGTCTCCAGATTTTTTGAACTGGCACTGGCCTTGTAAAGCAAATCTTGTTCAGCAAGATCCTGCTCTGGGAACTGGTCATGCTTTCCAGCTTGCGTTTGAAAGCTTTTTTTGCAAACATCAAGGGAATTTATCCCAGCAAGATATCTTAATTTTAATGGGAGATTGTCCGCTGGTACAGAAAGAAGATTTGGAGATGTTTTTGAAGGATCAAAGTTGCATAACGCTTTTGGCTATGTATCCAGAAGTTTTTCGGCGCTATGGGGAAATTTTAGTTAATCATTCTGGTCAAGCAGTTTCTATTCAAGAACACAGACATACTAAAAGCATAACCTGGGAAAAAATGCCTTTGTGTTACACAGGGATTATGAAGATTTCTGCTGAAAAAGCAAAATCTTGGATAAAGGCAATGCCATTTCACGAAGAGGTTCAGGAATATCACGTTACGGATTTTGTAAAAATAGCTTATCAGCAAGGTGCAGAAGGAGGGCTTGTTGTTACGCAGAGTCCTGAGAGCTTTACAGGGATTAATACAAAAGAAGATTGGCAAAGTGCTTATCAGATACTACAAAACCGTTGGAGAGTGCGCGCTCAACACCAAGGTGCTTTATTGCACTCTCCTTCAACGGTGATGTTATCTTGGGATACTCGTTTTTCTGAAAATGTTCATGTGCATCCATTTAACGTTTTTGGACCGGGGGTTTTTGTGGAAGAAGGCGCAACAATTTTTTCTTTTTGTCGATTAGCGCACACACGTGTGGGGGCTAATGTTCAGGTGGGGCCCTTTTCCCATGTAAAAGAGGAAAGCAGTTTAGGAAAGCACAGCTGTGTGGGAAGCTTTGTAGAAATCACCCGCTCTTCTTTGGGTGATTACAGTCAAGCAAAACATCTAACGTATTTAGGAGATGCTACCGTTCAAGAAGATGTTAATATAGGTGCTGGTGTTGTAAGTTGCAATTATGATGGCTTTTGTAAGCAAAAAATTGTGATTGAAAAAGAAACGTTTATCGGTGCTGGAGCCATGCTGGTGGCGCCTCTTAGTGTGGGTACAAAATCTACTATAGGGGCTGGAAGTGTAATTACTCAAGATGTTCCTGAAAAAACGCTTTCCGTTTCAAGAAGTCGTCAAGTTAATATTTTATTGTCAGAAAATAGCCGTCATTTAAAGCGTATTTCTAAATCTAAAAAATTAAAAAAATCTAAAAAAATAGAATGATGCGTAGAAAAATTTTTGTGAAAAAATTAGAAATCTTTTTATGGATGTAAAGTCAGAAGTGCTGAATTTTTTTTTTCAAAAATTAAGCGCTCTTAAAGGGGTTGGCTCTGTTTGGAGTAAGCGTTTAGAATCGTTAGGACTAAAGACATTTTGGGATGTGTTGTCTTACGTTCCTAGAAGTTATGAGACGTATACTTCAGACGTTACTGCAGTAACTCTTCCTGGGTTGGTGCATCTTTCTGTTCAAGTAAAGAGTGTAGAGGACAGAGTTCCCTTTAAGGTGGTGTGCAGTGTTGCTTCTTTTCCTCAAAGTTCTAATGTTTGTCAAGAGAAGAAATTTTCTTTAGTGCTTATTTTTTTTAAGAAACCTGTTTATCCCATCATTTTAAACAAGCTTTATACTGTTGAAGGGATGTTAGAAAATTCTTCCAATGGATATGTGATTAAACACCCAAGAATTTCGAAGCATTTGGCTAGAAATTTTTTTGAATATCGCGCTGTGTACCCTTTAAAATACGGGGTTTCTTCTGCTTTTTTGCGTAGTATTGTTCAACGTGTTTTTTTACTTTATCCAAAAATAAATGATTGGATACCGCAAGAATTCGGATTTCCTTCTCAAAAAGATGCATTAAGAGAAATACATTTGCCCTTAAAGGATCCTCAAGATATCAAGCAGTCCCTTGCATTTAAACGTTTGGCTTTAGATGAGCTTATTGCGCAGCAATTGGCCTTACAAGAATTAAAAGAGTATTATTCCCAACAAAAAGCACCAGTGTGTTTTGGAGACTCAAAAATTATTGATAAAGTTTTGAAAAAATTCAACCATTCGTTAACCAAAAGTCAATGGGATTCTTGGGAGAAAATTCAGCAAGAATTGATGGGGCAGTGTCCCATGATGCGTCTTTTGCACGCAGATGTGGGAAGTGGAAAAAGTATCATTGCCTTCTTGATGTTGATTCAGATTGCAACTTCTGGTCAGCAATCCGGGATGCTAGTTCCAACAGAAGTCCTGGCACATCAGCATGAAAAAGCTTTAAAAGAGTTGCTGCAAGAGACAGGTATAAGTGTTTCTTTGTGGACTGGGGCTTCTAAAAAACGCTCAAGAGGAGATATTGTTGTGGGGACTCACGCGTTATTTCAAGAACGCACTTCGTTTGAAACGCTGGCAGGGGTAGTAGTAGATGAGCAACACAAATTTGGAGTTTTGCAGAGACTGCGTTTGGTAAGAAAAGGACAACACATGCCGCATACATTGTTTATGAGTGCCACTCCTATTCCACGAACTTTAGAGATGACTATGTGGGGGCAAATTTCTGTAAGTCGTTTAGAAAAGCGTCCAGAACAGCGGACTGTTTCTACTTATATGATGAGCTGGAATAAAATTTCTGAATTGTATCGTTGGATTCAGCGATGCTTGGATCAAAAAGAAGCGGTGTACTGGGTATGCCCTTGGATTGAAGGGGATAATGAAGAAGATTTTGGAAAAGTAACTTTTAGGTATCAAGATTTGTTAGTGCATTTTCCAGGTCGGGTAGGGATGCTGCACGGAAAGCTTCCTTGGCCTGAAAAAGAAGCAGTGCTAAGAGAATTTTCCGAAAAAACTCTTGGAATCTTAGTGTCTACCACCTCTATAGAAGTTGGAGTGCATGTGGACCATGCTAGCACTATGATTATTGAAGAAAGTCAGAGATTTGGTCTTGCACAATTACATCAGCTTCGAGGTCGTGTGGGAAGAGGGGCAGTAGAAGGGCATTGTTTTTTGGTATGGGGAAAAGCCACATCTGTTTTGGGGTTTGAGCGATTAAAGTTGTTAAAGCGATGTCATGATGGATTTGTTTTGGCTCAGGAAGATTTGAAATTAAGAGGTGCAGGGAGTGTTTGTGGTTTGGAACAAAGTGGAAGTGGAAAATATCGTTTTGCAGATTTTTCCGTGCATCACCCTTTGTTGGAAAGTTCTATAAAATTGGCAAAGGATCTTAAAGCTTGCAATAATCCTAATATTTCATTACTACTGGAACTATTTGGATATCATCACGCAGATTTGTGGAATGCAGGATAATATTTATTTTTGTTAACAGTTTTCTTCTTCAGGTGAATCGTTTGAGGAAATTAAAAACATTTTTATTAAAGAATAAAACAATTTTTGCGTTTGCAAAAAAAGTTTTTTTTTCTATAATATAAAGAAAGATAGTTAAAGTGGGGCGTTGTGTCAAGATTTTGGAGATTTTCCAGAGGCATTGGAATTGACTTAGGAACAGCCAATACAATCTTGTATGTTCAAGGGAAGGGGGTAGTCTTAAATCAGCCATCAGTTGTGGCTGTTCAAAATTCCACAGGAAAGGTCGTGGCCGTAGGGTCAGAGGCCAGATCTATGTTGGGAAGAGTTCCTTTGAATATTACGGTGTACCGCCCTTTACGAGATGGTGTTATTGCGGATTTTGAGCGTGCTGAAGCTATGATTCAGTATTTTGTTAAGAAAGTTAAGCAAGAAGTGAAGTCTCTGTTTTTTAGTAGTCCCAACATAGTGGTGTGTGTCCCTCATGGGGCAACTCCAGTGGAACGAAGAGCAATTCACGATGCGGCGTTAACTTCTGGTGCGCGGAGTGTTTTTTTAATCGAAGAATCTATGGCGGCTGCTATGGGGGCAAATCTTCCTGTTATGGAGCCTACAGGGTCTATGGTTGTGGATATTGGTGGGGGAACTACTGAAGTTGCAGTGATCTCTTTGGGGGGGATTGTTTGTTCGGTTTCTGTGCGTTGCGGGGGAGATCGAATGGATGAAACTATCGTGAATTATTTTCGAAAAGCACACAATCTTTTGGTAGGAGAAAATAGTGCAGAGCGCTTAAAATGTTCTTTATTTGATGAAGGTGTTGCTCCGCAAGAATTAAAAATTACAGGAAGAGAGATGACCAGCGGAAGACCAAAAGAAATCATTGCTTCGAGGGAAGAGGTATTGGAAAGTTTAGCAGAGCCTATGGCTCTTATTGTTGAAACTGTACAAAAGTCTTTGGAACAGACGCCTCCTGAACTTGCTGGTGATATCTCAGAAAGAGGGATTGTCTTGACTGGAGGCGGAGCTTTGCTTGCCCAGTTAAGATCTCAAATAGAAGAACATACTGGAGTTAAAACAATGATTGCTGATGCTCCACTTTTGTGTGTTGCAATGGGTACCGGAAAGTGTTTGGATCGTCTTCAAGAGTTTACACAAATGGTTTCTTGATGAATTGGTTTCTTCAATGTTTGAATGGCTGAAGGGGGATGGTCCTCAGAAGCTTTTTTCTTGTTTTAGGGGAAAAGCGGAAGTTCGTTTTGTTGGGGGGTGTGTCAGAAATAGTTTGTTGGGACTTCCTTTAAAGGATGATTTTGATCTTGCCATAACTTGCACTCCAGATCTGACTATGAAATTTCTTCAAGAGGCTGGGATATGTGCTGTTCCCACTGGTATAAAGCATGGAACGGTTTCTGCTATTGTTGAAGGGGTTCCCTATGAAATTACGACCTTAAGAAAAGAGCGCGCCCATGATGGGCGTTATGCAGAAGTACAATTTACTGACGATTGGGCTGGGGATGCTTTTCGTAGAGACTTTACTATAAATGCATTATACCTGGATGAGCAGGGAAGGGTGTTTGATGTGGTTCAAGGGAAAGAAGATCTTGCCCAGGGAATTGTGCGGTTTATTGGGGACCCTGATGCAAGAATTCAAGAAGATTATTTGCGGATCTTACGCTTTTTTCGTATTCATGCATATTACGGAAAGGGAGAGCTAAATTCGCAGGCGTTTTCTAGTTGTCTTCGGTGGATGCATATGCTTGGTATTCTTTCCAAAGAACGTATTACGAAAGAGTTCTTTAAGCTTTTAGAGGCTTCAAATCCTTGGTATGTCGTCATGCAGATGATTGACTGTGGTATGTTGTCTAAGATTCTGCAAACTTCAGTTGCTTTTTTGCCAACGCAAGAGCTAGAAGACAAAGCGCAATACCATCCTGGAGCAGTGGTGCGTTGGGCAAGTCTAACACCGCATCCTTGTCCAGGACTTTGTCTTTCTAAAAAACAGCAAAAATCCTTTTCAGCCCTTCACGTGCCTTTGGAATCCAGCCATATTCGTTTCAGTCTTTATGAGCAGGAAAAGTCTATCGTTTTGGGAAGGTGGTGGCTGGCCTGCGCTGAAACTTTTAAATTTTCTAAAGAAAAAGCTCTTCAAGATTGGTACCACCATTTAGAAGAAATTTCATCTTTTACTCCGGCTTTTTTTCCTTTAAACGGTAACATTCTTTTAACAAACGGTGTTCCTTGTCAACGTGTTGGAATTGTTTTGAATACAGTTAAGCGGTGGTGGATCGAGAATAAAGAAAACCTTTGTGTTGGTGAATGTTTAAACTATGCATTGCGTGTTGATAACGCAATGTCAATAGGAAATTAGTAAAAAATTAATTACAGTCTATTAAGGTTTTCTTGTTTTAAAATTTGAGATACACTTTTTTACTGACATTGACTTTTTATGATTAAGTCGGGATAATACACGCTACATGGGGGGTAAAGCATTTAAAGTTGTGAATACTTTTCAAAATTTATATTTGACGTTGCAGAAGTTTTGGCACAAAAAAGGATGTTGTCTGTTGCATCCTTGTGATGTTCCAGTAGGGGCCGCCACATTTCATCCAGAGGTTTTATTTCCTGCTTTAGGAAAAAAGCCTTGGCGTGCTGCCTTTATGCAAGCTTGCCGTCGTCCTGGAGATGGTCGTTTTGGTGATAATCCCAATCGTTTACAAAAATTTCATCAGTTTCAAGTTTTATTAAAACCAATTCCGGAAGAAGTTAAGTCTTGGATGCTAGAAAGTTTTGTGGAGTTAGGGATTCCAGTTCATCAGTGTGATATACGCTTTGTGGAAGATAATTGGGAAAGTCCTACCTTGGGAGCTCAAGGGTTAGGGTGGGAGGTTTGGATTAATGGAATGGAGGTACTGCAATTTACTTATTTTCAAAAAATTGGTGGATACGAGTGCCGTCCTGCCAGCGTAGAACTTGCTTACGGTATGGAGCGTATCGCCTTGGTTCAGCAGAATAAAAAAAACGTGTTTGATCTAGCTTGGAATCAAGACCCGGGTTTGGTAACGTACAGAGATCTTTTTTTACATCAAGAAAAAGAGTTTTCTCGTTATTATTTTGAGCATACTTGTCCTTTAAAATTAACTCAAAATTTTCATTACACTTTAGAGCAAGCAGGTAAAATTTTGGCTGAAGGAATGATGCTTCCTGCTTATGAATTATGTATGCAGGGAAGTCATTTGTTTAACATGTTAGAAGCTTCTGGAACGTTAAGTGTTGTACAAAAAGGAGATTATATTTTGAAAATTAGAGAATTGGTTCATGCGTGTTGCACGTTTTGGATAGAGAAGGAAGCTTGCGACAATTGTTAATAAATAAAATAAAAAGTGCGTGGGATAATTTTGGTACTATCTTGACACATTAAAAAAAAGTAAAATTTTTTTAATTTTTATGGTGTATTTTTAAAAAAAATATTTCAGTATGTAAAGTGTGAACGAAAACATTTCTCGATGCGGATGCTTTATAAATCAAGAAAAATTTTATTAGGAATTTTTTTAGTTAGTACGGCGGATGTTGGTCTTACGTTGAAGGACAGGGATTCTGTTCTTCCTTTAGAAGAAGCAGAAAAATATATTCCTGAGATTAATCTCCAGGTGCTTGATGATCTTACGGCTTTACCTGGTTTGTCAAAAGAATCTGGGCAAATTATGTCTTGCAAGGATATGATTTTGAAAATGCCTCTTGTTCCTAATGACCCAGATGTAAACCTTGTTTATATTAACACTTACACATGGTGTATGATGCAAGTAATTTTAAAGGCATTTCTTGAGGCACATAAAAAGAATGCGGATGTTTCTGGAGGAAAACAAGAAGTTTTGGATGCATTGTCCACGTTATCTTCTTTTTTACCTGCGCTTTTACTATCGTACCATTATTCTATTCCTTCTTTTTCTTCTGGATTGCGAGAAAAATTAACTCAAGAACAGACAGAAATCCAAAGAAATTTTCCGGAAATGCCTACTGTCCCAGAACCTTCTCAATAAAAAGTGAATTTTTAAGAGGTGTGTTAGTTTTGAATTTTTTAATTCAAGTAAAATTTGAAAAAGGATCTCCTTCTATTACTTTTTGAAAAGTGGTTTTCCAACATAGCTTTCCTTTTAGTCGAATTAACGCGCTTCCTAAAGCAACGCAGGCGCGATCTAATAGCAAAAATTCATGGGGAATGCGCAACGGTTTATGCTTTCTTAATATTTGGTGAAGCTCCTTTAATAGATCTATTCCTTCTTGTGCCATAGATTCTGGCAATACTCTTTCTCCTTCTATCAAAAATGGTCCGTATAAAAACTTAGCCCACCGATCAATACAAAATTTTTGTACAGATGATAGGGGATCAAATTCAAAATAAGTATAGTAGATGTTTTGAGTGTCGTGTTGATTTAATAGTGCGGTATATAATGCTTTTGCTCCCTTTACCCATTGGGGTGAAAAAGAGCGCACGCAACCAAAATCAACCATGTAAATATCCAAATTTTGATTCCACATGTAGTTTCCCATATGGGGGTCACTATGCAAAATGCCTTTAGAAAAAAAAGGGTGATACCAAGCATAAAGTAAACGATAAGAAAGAACATTACGAACCTTTTGAGGCAAACTTCTTAACGCTTCGTCCGAAAAATTATTTCCTTTTAGCCATGACATCATAAGAATAGTTTTGCTTGAACGTTCTGGATAATAAGACGGAACATGAATCCATGGCACTTCTTGGAAATGTTCTTGAAACCAGAGCATCCAGCGTCCTTCTTGGAGGTAATCTAATTCTTGTTCCATTACATCTTGAAGGTGTTGAAGTATTTCTGTGGTATCTATTCCAGGCCCCCACCATTGGTAAAGGCTCTGCCACACTTCTAGCAGTCTAAAATCTTGTTTCAATATTTCAGTCATGTTGGGATACTGAATTTTACATGCTCGAAGCTCTTTTTCGCTCCAAAATACTTTATGAACTTGTCCTAGAGATCCTGCACAAGCAGATTCAAAGCAAAGTTTTGGATACAGATCAAAGGCTTGTGTTTCTAGATACTCTTTCCATTGACTACTGGAAAGGGGGGAGCATGTTGAAGATAAAAGCTGTAATCGTGATGCAATAGGGGAAGGCCACACTCCAGGCAATCCAGAAAGGACCTGCAAAACTTTGACAATGGGACCTTTCAATTGAAGTAGAGTGTCCCATAATTTTTCTATCTCTTTTGTATTGTTTAAAGACTTAAACGCATTCCATACAGCGCAGGCATAGGCAAATTCCCGAGACCTTGCGTATTTAATAAGCATTGCAATTTTATTCCTTTTGTTTTCTTGTACTCGATTTCAAGCGTTTTCTAAAAAAAACATAAAACGGGTTTTAAGGCTTTGATGGGGGGCTTTTAATCCTAGCGTTAAAACTTTTTACAACACATTTATTTTGCAGCGCGCTTGGATATCTTCAGCGATTTTCAAGGGGCCGCATAACTGAATAAAAGTTCCCATGCGGGGGCCTTGATTTTGTCCTAACAAAACTTTATACAACAGTGAAAACCAATTTTTTCCTTGAGTAAACCCGTGATTTTTTCCGATTTCATATACTTCATGTTGCCAAAAATCTGCATCTTTTTCGATGAGTTCTGGATCTTGTAGACGAGAGGCAAGTGCTAAAAGCGCTTTTTTTTCTTCTTCTAAAGGAACAGCATATGTTTTATTGGGTAAAACACGATCTTGATAGTATGCAATTCCATGACAGATCCATGCTTTCATTTCTTCAGTTAAAACCGCATCAGGAGTATAACGCTGAATGAAATGCCACAAGTGTTCTGGAGTTTCTGCGTGACAAATATTCACTAAATTTAGAAGCATAGAAAAAGTGATAGGAGACTGCCGTGTTGGGGGATTTCCTTGATGAATATGCCAAACAGGATTTTCTAACTGCTCTTTTGGACTTTGTAAAGGATAAGAATCTAAGAGCTCTAAGTATTCATCTGCAGCTCTTGGAATGACATCAAAGAAAATTCGCTTTGCGCGTTTAGGGTTTGGATACATAAAGTACGATAAACTTTCTAAGGGAGCATAACGAAGCCACTCTTCCATGGTTAACCCATTCCCGATAGATTTAGAGATTTTTCGCCCTTCTTTGTCTAAAAAGTGTTCGTAAACTAAGATTTCTGGAGGAATTCCCCCTAAGACGCGACACACTTTTTTTCCAATTTCTGCAGACTCAATAAGATCTTTACCACACATTTCGTAATCTACGCCTAATGCATACCAACGCGTTCCCCAATCTACTTTCCACTGAAGTTTACAGTGACCTCCTGTGACGGTAACTTCTTGAAGCGATCCATCTTCGTCGTAAAAACTTATCGTTCCGCGATCTACGTTATAAGCGTTAATAGAGACTTGCAAAACTTTCCCGCTTATAGGGGATATTGGCAGAAATGGGCTGTATGTTTTTCGACGTTCTTCTCTTAAGGTAGGAAGTAAAATTTCTAAAATTTCTTGATGATGTTTCAGTACTTTTAGCAATGCATCGTCAAGCCGACCGCTTTGGTATGCTTGGGTTGCGCTTAAAAATTTATAATCGAACCCAAAATGATCTAAAAATTTTTGAAGTTTTGCGTTATTATGTGCTGCAAAACTGGAATACTTTTGAAACGGATCAATGACCTTGGTCAGGGGAAACCCAATGTAATCTTTCATTTTGTCTTGATTGGGAATGTTTCCTGGAACTTTACGCAAACCATCCATATCATCAGAAACGCAAATTAATTCTGACGTGTAAGAAGGGCATAACTTAGAAAACGCAAACCGAACCATCGTCGTTCGTAAAACTTCACCAAACGTTCCCATATGGGGTAATCCGGAAGGGCCATACCCTGTGGAAAATATTTTATGAGACTTAGGGTGTGATTTTTCTCGTTGAATAAGCCTTCGTGCTTCTTCAAAAGGCCAGGCCAAAGATGTCGACATTAGCTCTTGCCACAACGCAGTTTTCATCAAAATAATATGCTATAAAAAGGATTGTACATCCTAAGTGTATCCTTTGCTATAAAAATCTGCAAGATCCTTAAGATTAAGCTTTTCAATCTTAATGGTTCAAATTGCTTGGCTTCTTTTGAGGATGCTCTTTTATTTATGTGAAAATTATTTACAATAGAAAGTAAGAGAATTTACATGAAAAGAAATTATGTCCAATACAAAGCGTAAAATTTTTCTTGGCATAGAAACCAGTTGTGACGATACTGCTGTGGCTTTAATAGATGCTGAAGAAAAATCTGTGTTGAAACATTGTATTCATCAGCAAATAGAACACCAATCTTTTGGTGGGGTTGTTCCTGATCTTGCTTTTAAAGGGCATGCAAAGCACTTACCCAATTTGTTAAATACACTTTTGAAATCTGCTTGCGTTGATAAAGAAGAAATTGAAGGCATTGGTGTTACAGCAGGTCCTGGGCTAGCAGGAGGGTTACTGGTGGGGGTAATGTTTGCAAAAGGAGTGTCCATCGCATTAAAAAAGCCTCTTTGGGCTATTAATCATCTTCAAGCACATGCCTTGGTGGCTCGTTTGTGTTGCGATTTGGAATTTCCATACCTGGCTCTTTTATTTTCCGGAGGACATTGCGAATTTGTTGTTGTATACAGTGCCACAGAATTTTATTTATTAGGGTATGGATTAGATGATGCAGCAGGAGAGTGCCTAGATAAAGTTGGGCGTCGTCTGGGATTTTCTTTTCCAGCAGGGGCTGCCATTGAGGTTGCGGCAAAAATGGGAGACCCTTTGTCCGTCCCGTTGCCCATTCCTATGCGGGACAAGTCTTTAAATTTTTCTTTTTCCGGGCTAAAGAGCGCTGCTTTGCGTTGGATAAATGCAGAAGGAGAAAAAAAGCTTTCTTTTGAGAAAAAAGCAAATTTGTGTGCAAGTTTGCAATATGCTATCGGTCAGGGAATTCAAAAAAAGATTGAAAATTTTTTTGACAATCTTCCATCAAAGTCTAATCCTCGTGTTGCGGTATTTTGTGGAGGGGTTGCGGCAAATCAATATCTAAGAAATGTGCTGGAGGAATGCTTTTTGCAATACGATGTACGTCTTTTTACTCCTCCTCCTAAATTTTGTACGGATAATGGCATGATGATTGCGTGGAATGCTTATGAAAAATATCGGGCAGGAATTTTGCCATCTATGAATTTTTCTATAAGAGCGCGCTGGCCTATTGGCATATGATTAAGTTTAGCGTTCTTATTTTATTTTTTCTTGAATCATTTAGTTTAAGTTTTGGAGTGCGCGATGTTGCCTAAACGAAAAAAGAAATTTTTTTTTAAAAGAAGAAAAAAAATATTAGCTCCTTTTCAAGATCATTTAAAGCCTGTTTCCTTACGTAAATTACTTCCTAATTCAGTGACCTTGCTGGCGTTGTGTATGGGGCTTACTGCTATTCCATTTGGTGTGGATAAATCCTGGAAGCATGCCGTAGCTAGTGTGTTAATTGCAGGAGTTTTAGACGGCCTGGATGGTCCCATCGCTCGTTTTTTAAAATGTAGCAGTGATTTTGGCGCGGAATTAGATTCTTTGGCGGATTTTATTAATTTTGGAGCGGCACCAGCGTTATTGTGTTATTTTTTCGTTCTGCATGAATGGGGAAGGTTTGGATGGGCTATCTGTCTTTTTTTTGCCATGTGCTCTGGGTTGCGTCTTGCAAGGTTTAATATTCAACGCATTACAGGAAGTAATCGTACTATGCCGTCTTACTTTTCAGTAGGAGTCCCAGTTACTATCGGGTCTTTGTTGGCCTTGACCCCTATCATTTACAGTTTTATTTTTAAACAAAAATCTGTAGTATTTCAAGCATTGTGCTTGATAATTACGGGAATTTTTATGGTTAGCCGTTTTCCAACTTTTGTTGCAAAAGGACTGAAGATTCCTGTTCATTACTCAGGAGTGATAGTATTAGCAAGTTTAATAACGCTTATTTTTGGATGGGTCATGCCCTGGGAAACGTTGCTGGTGGCAAGTCTTGCTTATGTGGGGTCGTGGCCTTTTAGTTGGAAAGCCGCTCAAAGAAGTCAATCTTTTGAACATTCTTAATAAAGGTAAAAAAAATGATAAACATAGGACGATATATTTTAGGTTTTTTTTAATTGGTCTTTCAGGGTGCTCTGGTACTGAAATTCAAGAATCTATGGATGAAAAAAGTCATGATTCTGAGAAAAGAAAAAATGAAAAAAAGAAAGGCGTTAGAGAAAAAGACATAATATGGGATCCATTTGAACCCTGGAATCGGGGAGTTTTTGTATTCAATCAGGCTATCGAACACGTTATTTGGGAGCCACTTTTGTCCGTATATCGAACAGTAGTGCCTTCTTTTGGTCAAAAAGCAGTACATAATTTGTTGGAACATATAAAGGTTCCCAACAGTGTTATAAGCTGGGGGCTTCAAGGGGAAGGGCAAAACGCATTAAATCAATTTGGACGATTTATGTGTAATACAATATTTGGACTGGGGGGAATTTTAGATATTGCCAGCGATGTAGGTATTGCTGAAGAGCCTCAAGATTTTAGCAGACTGTTAAAAGCATACAATGTGCCCACTGGGTGGTTTATGATGGTTCCATTTTTAGGTCCTACAGTTTCTAGAGATTTTTGTGGAAAGTTGCTTAATACTGCGCTTTATACTGGGGTTTATCCGTTGGCATTTGGCTGGGGAGTTCTTGGGGCGGAAAATATTAATCAGCGCCTTATTTTTAAAGATAGTATTGATCATGTGATGGAATTTTCCGCAGATCCTTATGCAGTAATTCGTCGCGCTTATTATGAAGGTAGGGGAGAGTTCCCAGAGAGCTTTGAACAAGGTGAAGATGACGATGAAGATGAATAAGATGTTAGCGAGTGATTGATAGATAAAAATTTAAAAAATATTAATCGTTATAAACAGAAAAACTGAAAATATACAAAAACTGAAACTATGCAGACGAAAAAAACAAGAATACTTTTGGTGGGGGGGGGATAGATAAGTTTAAGAGGGGACTATACAGAATTTTTATGATTTTTATCTATTATATTAATATAGTTTGATAAAATAATCTGGTATGAATTTTTCAATTTGGTTTATATGTTTGATGATGCCGGCAATGGGGTGCGGGCAGTCATACCTGCAGTATTCAGCAGATTTTATGGAGTCTTTATTGAGTTCTGGGAAAGCCATGATTGGAAAAATACTACAACCCGCAGTAACACGTCATGGAGAAGATTTGTTAGAAAAACATTCTCTGGCGTCTTTGAAAAAAGATAAACTTTCTATTTCGAAAATTGTGCAAAAAATAGAAAAAGAAGATTCTAAGGAATCGAGTAAAAAAATTTTAATGAAAAAAAATGATTTAGGATCTAAAGAAAAAGCAACCGAGCCTTATAAGAGAAAAAAAGAAGAAAAAAAGTATATGGGGCCGTTACGAAATATTCCGAAAAAAAATTGGAGGAAGAAGCCAGGAAGTATTGGATTACATGATCCAGTATCTCAAGAGTTATTTTCTGAAACTCAAGATCCTCTCTGGAGATCTTGGGAGTCATTTGATAATAGAAGTGAACTTGAAAGAACTGTCGCTCCTGTTGAAATTTTGTTGGGGTTAGGGAGGTGTTTAAATGAGGCTGCCTCATTAACATTATCGCCTTCGGGAAGAAATGTGGATATAGATAAAGTTTTTTTTGATTCCGACTTTTTTTCGAAAGAATCTCCTTTTTTATTTAAAAAAGCTGCACGTCGTTTTGAGACCAAGGGAGATTATAGAATGGTGGGGGCGGATATAAACAATCCTTTTAATCCTATGGTATGGAATATTCAAAGTATTGTTCCTGTATCAGTTCAGAAAAAAAAGCGGGCTCTTGGGTTGTGTTTGCACTTAAATAATAATACCGCATTTACCGTGATGACGCCGCGCTATACGCAAGAAGGAAGAGTTAGACGAAATCATGCAATAGTTCAAGATTTAGAAAAACAATGTTCCCGATATCCTTATACATTTTTATCTTCAATGTTTGTACCTGGGTAATTAGGAAGTCTAGATGCGTAATGTGTGTTTTTCGTAAAATGATGGTAAATATAATGACATTGTGCTTTACGTTTTCTTTTAAAAATGGTATAAAATAAAAGATTTTTTAAATAATACTCTTTAATTGTTTCAGTCTAAAAAGAAATTTTTATATTTTGGACGGTTTCTGCTTTTGGGGTTTATAAGTGGAGTGCCTTATTTTTGGGTTGCTATGACGCTTCCTTTATGTATTGCCAACCAAACGGGACACGCGCAATATTTTAAAAAATTAAGTATACTTTTTTTACCTTACGTGTTTAAGCCTTGTTTTGCTGCAGTACTTCACATAGTGGCTTCATTTTTTGGTAGTCGAAATTTTTTAAAATACACTGTTCTTATTGCCCAGGCATGTATAGTATGGTGTTTGTATCAAAGTGCTCAGTGTACAACGCCTTTGCAGTTTGAAAAGCTTTGGGCATTTGGGTTTATTATTGCATGCTTTGGAGCAATTCAGGATATTGTTACAGAAGGGTATCGAATAGATGTATCAAAAAATCAATCTTTTTCTGCTGAAAATCTTTTCGGAAATCAGACGGGTTTTCGGATAGCAGGGCTTTTCGTTTCTAGTGGAGCCTTGGGAATTGCTCATTATGGATCTTGGAAGTTATCTGGTTACGTGATTATTTTTGGAATAAGTATTGCAATGATGATGATTGCTTTGGATTCGTTGCCCTATAAAAAATCTCTTGTAAATAAATTTGATTTTTTTTTATATTGCGCAACGCTTAAAAAAGAACTGAAAGATTTTTTCTTTTGGAATAGAGTTCCGTTTTGGCTTTTGATCCATCTTTTTGCTTATAAAGTTATCGATGCTTTTATTCGATGGATGTTACCATTGTTTTTATATACGCAAGGGTACTCTAACATAGAGCTTATGTATGCTGATAAAGGGGTGGGGTGGGTAAGTTTTCTTTTTGGAGGGTTTTTTGCTCATAAGATTCTTAAATATATTTCATTGAAGAAAACGTTGTTTGGGTGGTCGTTACTTCAGACTGCGGCATATTCCACTTGTGTGCTGCAGTGGTATGTGGGAAAGCACATGGGGCTTATTTTTCTTAATGCTCTTATCCATCAAATGCTTTCTGGAGCGGGAAACATTTTGATATGGGTTCGAATTTCTGATTATTGCCGTTCGTCTCATACTATGATGCGGTATAGCATAATGAGCTCTTGTTTTACGTTAGATCGATTGTGTGTAGTGTGGTGCGCCAGCTGGATTTATGGACAAACAGAACCAATAGTATTTTTTTTGGTGGGGATAATTTTTTCTTTTCTTTCTGCTGGGACTTTTTTGTATCCAAGACCAGAAAAATAAACTCTTTTAAACGAATATGCTAAAAAACTAAAAAATAATTTAAGTGTTGTGGTTTGCGTTTAACGTTTAAACTGGCTCCAATCTTTATAAATTTCAGAAAAAAACTTCTTCTTTTCTTTTGGTTTTGTGATAAGTTCTCTTTTTAAAAGACAGCTAGGTCTGAAAATAACAATCTTTTTACTGGAAACAGGAATGCGTTCTTGAGTTTTTGGATTCATACCTGTATAAGCAGCTCGGCGTTTGCACCTAAAGTTTCCAAAACCACGCAATTCTACGGTTCCTTCTTCTGCCAAGCAATTTTTTAACTCTTCGAAAAATAAATCAACGGCTTGGCGAATGATGCGATGGGAAATGTGAGGAATTTCTTTGTGAAGCTCTGAAACAATATCTTTTTTTGTCATTGTATATTTTTATTTTTTTTCAATATTAAAACAAAAAGATAAAAAAAAAGTAAATTAAATATTTTTTAAATAGACTTCTTCGTAACCTATCAGCTAACTCCATAGTATAAATAGCAGAAATAAGATACCCAATAAAAATCAAAATGTTGAATTTAGGCGTTGAAAATTATCATTGCACGGTCCATCATAGTGTCGCAGATCTGTAGCCATGTCTTGGAGAAAAAGTTAGTGATTTCCTGTTGAAATTCATTTGCCCAGCTAAAACAGTGGTTATTTCTCACTTTTTTGTTCATCACCTTCAATAATCGCTCGATAAGGGTTAAATTAAGGCTATATGGTGGCAAATAATGAAGGATAATATTTTCGTTTTGTCGCTTCTGCCTTGGTAGTATTGCTGGTATGATAAGCCCCCTGATCAACACTAAGGTGTATTTTGGGGGGGCAACGGATATGCTTCCTTCAATATACAGCTAAATCAGTATAAAAAGATTACGAAAAATGGAATTGAAATAAGAGATCAATTAAACAATTTAATGTTCTTCTTATATGCTTGACTTGGGCCCCATTTTTTCTCAATTGGATTTAGATCAGGGGAATAAAAAGGCAAACAAAGTAAACCATGGCATCTTCTAGCATCTTTTGCATATCTTTCCCTTTATGGAAAGCGGCATTATCCATAACACTACCGCTTTCTTTTGGAAGGTTTGCTAGCACCCAAGATGTAGCCCCCTTTGTAAGCCAGATATGAAACCAATTGCATCAAACCAATTGCAATTGTATTTGTATTTGCCAATTAAAGCGCCTATGGCATT
>NZ_BAUP01000048.1:0-7990 GCF_000648275.1 Holospora elegans E1
CGGGGAACGAAATAATTATAGGCCAGATGAAAATTTTTTCCTTTTGATGTATACGACGCACAGAAAATATTTTTCCGAAAAGCAGAAACAATTTTAGCTGATATTTTTCTGATCTAGACAGCACCCGTTTTGGTTTCCTTAATTTTTTTTAGAAACTATCTAAATTTATTTTCATTCCGCACGATTAAAAAAATTATTTTATAAAAAAAAAATCTGTATTGACAAATGAACTGACGATGAATACAATGAACTTATCGCGGGGTAGAGCAGTTGGTTAGCTCGTCAGGCTCATAACCTGAAGGTCGTAGGTTCGAATCCTCCCCCCGCAACGTTGTATCGGAGATTCCGTGTGAATATTTTTAAAAAAGTTGATGGGGTTTTTTTTGACTGGGACGGAACATTAGTAGATACAGTTTTTTCTGGTTTGTCTATGATAAATAGTTTTCTTTCTCTTAAAGGAAAGAGTCAAATTGTGGAAGATCTGTATATTGTGTCGCCTTCTCTTTCTGTACGAGATGCATTTCGCTCTTTGTTTACGCCTGATGAGTACAGTGAGGCGGTAAGAGATTTTAAGTTGTTTTTAGATCAACGCGTTACGGACGTGTTGCCTTTTGATGGAGTAAAAAGTCTTTTAGACTTTTTGTATGATCGTGAGGTTCCTATGGGGATTGTAAGCAATCAATACGGAGATGTTTTGCGTCGTCAAGTTAAACAGTTAGAGTGGGAAAGATATTTTTTCTATATTTCTGGATCTGGAGATTGGGAACAAGATAAACCGTCTGCTTTGCCTTTGATTGAAACTCTCAGAAATTCAGGAGTCGAGCCCGGAAAATCTGTGTTTTTTGTAGGAGATTCGCTAGTAGATATGGTTTGTGCTCAGCACGCCGGGTGTACCCCCGTATCTATAGGAGCACAGGCGAAAACTTTTGATGGAAATTTTGTTTCTTTTAAAAATATTTGTCATTTTTATGATGAAATCAAAAGCTCGATAGAAAGTAATTTTTTAGGAGAAAAAAAGTAATGTTTATCCAAAAAAACACCTCTAGTGATCCTGTAAAAAAGGTATTTGAGGTTCAGACGTTAAGAAAAGATTTTTTATCTGTTTTGTGCGCGCAGAAGGTTTCCGTAACAATTTTTTTGATGAGTGGTATTAAGTTGCAAGGGTGTATAGAACAGTTTAGTGACGATTGTTTGATTCTTAGAAAAGACGGAATAGTTCAGATTTTATACCAGCATGCAATTTCTTCTATAATGCCGGTCACACCTTTTACTGCACCTAGCTTTTCAAGCTCTGCTTTTTTAGATTCTCCCGAGGCTCATGACTGAAAAAAAAGCTTTTTTTTGGATTAAGAGTTTGGTTAAAGTTTTTTATTTTTTGGTTTTCTTTTGGGGAGTGTGGGTTTTTAGTGTTAAGGGGTTTTTTATACTTCCAGCTTCTGTAAAGCTTCCTTCTTATTTTTCAAGGATTGGATTTCCTACTCTTGATCAGTCTTTTAAGAAAGAGCATTCTGAAGTTTGTGTTTTTGTTATTAATCTGGATAAAGACGTTGATCGTTATCGCTCTATTCAGCCCTTAGTTCAGCAATTAAATTTTCCGCATCAAAGGATTTCTGGTGTTTGGGGGCGTTCTCTTTTTAAGTCTTTTATAGAAAATTTTGTAGATAAAAAAGCTTATGAATTAGCATTTAATGGTTCGACTCCCGGATTTGGAGAGTTGGGGTGTTTTTTGAGCCATGTTAAAGCCTGGATTTCTTTTTTAAACTCCAACGCAAAATTTGCTTTAATCCTAGAAGATGATGCCGAATTTGATCCTTCTAAGTTGAAGAAAATAGTACAAGAGCTTATAAAATTTCAGAATCTTTGGGATATTTGTTCTTTATTTTCTCCTCCTGATTTTTCTGGATCGTTTCTTTCTGTTCGTGAGCTTTCTTTTTCTTATATGCTTGTTCGGTTTTTAGAAGAAACCTCTGGAACTGTTGGGCTTTTGATTAATAGAAGAGCTGCGAAATCTTTGCTTTCTAAGGCAGAAAAGTACGTGCTTCCTGTAGATCATTATATTCAACGTATTTGGGAATTTGATGATTCTATTCGATTTACCGGAATTTTTCCAGGACCCGTCAAAGAAAAAGGAGGCATCTCTTCTATTGATTTACTAGGAAGAAGAAAAAAAGGTCTAAAAATTTTTGGATCAAAGCAATTTCAGCGAATTTGTACTCAAATATTTCATTTAAAGTCTTATGTTGCGTACTATTGTTATAATTATTACCTGGTGCTAGCGGATAAATTTTTTCCTTCAAAATAAACTTTACTCTAACTGTTTTTTCTTTGCGTGATAGATTGTTTTAATCTGATGTTTAGATTTTTAAATGCTTTCAAAAAGTCGATAATAGTTATAGATAAAATGTCTTTTCATAAAAATCTTACTTTTCATAAAAATCTTATGACAATATTTTAGCCATATTCAATCATATTTAAAATAGATATCTTGAATTACCTAAAAAATAAGTACTACCTAGACTTTATTAGATAGTGTTGTCATGAGATAAAATATGATAAAACGTTAGGAATTTTATTTTTTAAAAGAAATGACGCAATCGCACAGAAGACACGATATATCAAAGAAATCTTGGAAAATTCTGGAGCCTTATCTACCAGGAAGAAAGGGGAGGGAAAAGCAAAGGATAATCGTTAAACGGTGTTTTGTGGATTTTAAGAACGGGGGCTCCTTAGCGAAATCTTCCCCCTGATTATGGAGATTGGAAAAATACGCACAGAAGATGCAGATGGTAATATAAAAGAATTTAGGAAAATTTTTTAGAAAAACTGATTGTCGATCTAGACTATGAGTGCTTGCTGATAAGATGCTAGTCAGAGATTATAGCGTCAAGTAACGTTGCTGATTATAAACAAGCTAGCCAGCGTGTTGAAGGAATAGACGCTCAAAATCTTCTTGCAAATCAAGGAGATGATATCAATCAAATTGTTGATGAGGAAAGAAAAAAAACATAAATCTTGTTATTCCTCCAAAGAAAAATAGAAAAGAACTCAGGGAACACGATAAAGATATTTACAAACTTAGACATTTTGTAGAGAAAGCATTTCTTCACCTGAAACGCTGAAGAGAAATTGAAACGCGATACGCAAAAAATACTTATTCATTTCTTACTGTTGTTTAAATTAGAGGCCTTTTTCTTTGGTTGAAATTCTTGTGACGACGCTATCTAGAGAGGTTAGAATGAAATACGAAAAAATAAAAGATTCTAAAGAAGAAGAGTCTCGAAGGTTAATCGGCGTAAGGCGCTCTACATTTAAAAAGATGATAGGAATACTGGAAGAGGCTGAGAAGTAAAAAAAAGTAAGGGGTGGAAAGCTAAATGGCTAGCGATGTAAGAAAGACTATTAATCGCTTTTGAATACTTAAGAAAGTACATATCAAATCAAACTGAAAGTTTTGGACTAATACGTTGAAAGTTGTCATTATGCGGTCAATAAGATTCATGGAGATGTTGTCTCAGGTTTGGTCGAAAAAATGCAGCATACTCTGGCAAAACTCTTTGGCACGAAAAATCGAGTATTGCGCACATGTTCATTCTTCGATGGGGTTTATGTTGGGGCTTGTAGGGAGGGTATGCACCTCAATCCCCCATTTCTTTCGCTGCTTTTTGGAGGTCTTTGCTTGTTGTTATAAGGTCCTTGATCCAAGATCAGGTGAATGTTAAGCTCCTTTGGATAAGCGTCTTTCAGCCTATCCGCTGCGCGTCGGTTCTTTTCTTGCCGATGCTGCGTTCTTAACGTAACACGATTATTTTTTTTTAGAAATTTTTGCATAAGAAAAATTATTAACACATATAAATTAAACTGTACAAAATTATTGCCGTCATTAACGTTAACTGCGCTATAAAGATAAAAATTTTGGCAACCGATTTTAAATGGAATTTGTGGCCTGGTACCGCGCTCATAATCCGTGACTTTTGGAATGAGTGCAAAATCTCAATTCATCAAAAAACAATATGTGCGATGGCGTGCACTTAGCTATTTCCCAGCTAATATTTTTTTAAATTCAGCAACTTATGTTTTGCTTTTGTTTGAAACGTTTAGGACGAGGCTTAATATAGAAGTAATTTAACTTCTTGATCTCTTGATGAACGGTTGACTTGCTCATCTCTATATTAAAGACATTTTCTAGTTTTATTCGAATTGCCTTTGTGGTTAACTGACTATCGACTTTTACCCATTCCAAGATTTGCTTTATTTGCGCAGCGTTAAGTTTGTTTTTCTTTTTGCGCTCTGCGGGTGCGTTAAGTCTTTCTATCGAGCCGGCTTGATCCACGAAGTCAGGGGTGTTCTAGTTATGTCGTAAATCTTTGCAACTTGATTAATGCTATGAGCCCTGGCTGCAATAGCCTTTGCTAATTTACGTGATATTCGTGCAGATTTATCAATCTCCTTAATCTGATATTTTTCTTCTTTTCTACCTTCGCGGTTGATAATTTTGATGCGGATACCATTCCATTTAAGCTGTTTGTTATCCCCCTATGATATACTTCCCCTTTTCTTAAAAGGCAATTATTTATGCTGATTTAGCAATGGGAATTGGACTGGTGCGGTGTTAAATGGGGAGGCTCTTGCTTGTGAGTTTGTTTCAAACTACTCTTAACACAGCTCTTTTTGATCCATCGGTAAAAGTATACTTTTCATGGACAACGTCACTTTTCATAAGGGGGAAAAGATGAAAAAGGTTCTGGAAAAAGCTGTATAAGCGCTTCTTTATTTACCGAAATCTTCTCCAGATTTTACCCCCCTATTGAACATAAATGTGCCTAAGCCAAGGATCATCTAAAAAAACAATGCTACTATAGAAAAACTCTTTATTGACTATAGATGCCTTAGATCGTCTAATCATTCTAAAAAAATCGGTTTATGTAAATCTGACTGTTGATTCATTCTATAGAAACCGTGTATTGTATAGTCAATGGTGTTTTGAAATCGTCAATATCAAAAAATTCATTAAAAGTAATAAAATTTTTTGGTCTATACACAAAAACAAAAAGGGTACGCAATGAAATCTTCTAAATTACAAGCTTCTGAGTTTTCATCACTTATTAAAGAATTTATTTTTTCTCAAAAAGATTCTGATTTTAATACTAAAGATGCCCAAATCGGGTTTGTACTAAGTGTGGGAGACGGTGTGGCAACCGTATGGGGGCTCGATCATGTACAAGCTGGGGAAAAAGTCGAATTCAGTGATGGAACTCAAGGGATGGCTATGAACCTAAACGAGGACACGGTGGGAGTAGTTATTTTTGGAGATTCCAAAAATATTCAGCAAGGAGACGTTGTAAAGCGCACAGAACGTCTTATGCAAACCGCCGTGGGGCCGGAATTGTTGGGACGCGTAGTAAATGGGTTGGGGGACCCCATTGATGGCAAGGGAGCTTTCAAGAACCCAGAATACAGTCTTATTGAACGTCCTGCCCCCCCGGTTATTGCACGCAAAAGCGTGTTTGAACCCTTGGCCACGGGTATAAAAGTTATCGATGCGTTGATCCCCATAGGGAAAGGGCAAAGAGAGCTAATTATCGGTGATCGTCAGATTGGAAAAACGACGATTGCTATTGATACGATTTTAAATCAGAAACACTTTAATGATGCCAATCCTCACTCTCCTGTGGTGTGCGTTTATGTGGCAATTGGACAAAAATGTTCTACCGTAGCGCAAATCGTTAAAACGCTAGAGGAACATGATGCATTAAAGTATAGCATTGTGCTGTGTGCTAATGCTTCTCAATCTGCCTCTCTTCAGTTTTTAGCTCCCTATACTGGGTGTGCAATGGCAGAGTATTTCCGAGATCGAGGACAACACGCTTTAATCGTCTATGATGATTTAGTTAAGCATGCTGTGGCGTATAGAGAAATGGCTTTGTTGTTGCGGCGCCCCCCTGGTCGAGAAGCTTATCCAGGAGATATATTTTATCTTCATTCCCGACTGTTAGAACGTGCTGCAAAATTAAATGATGATTTAGGAGGAGGGTCCTTGACAGCTCTTCCCATAGTGGAAACACAAGGGGGGGATGTTTCTGCGTATATTCCCACCAACATTATTTCTATTACAGACGGTCAATTAGTTTTAGAAACAGAGCTGTTTTACAAAGGGTTACGTCCTGCCATCAACGTTGGTCTTTCTGTAAGTCGTGTGGGGTCGGCTGCTCAAACAAAAGCGATAAAGAAAGTATCGGGCGCAGTGAAGTTAGAAGTTGCCCAGTATAAAGAATTAGAAGCATTTTCTCAGTTTGCTTCAGATCTTGATAGCGCAACAAAACACACCTTAGAGCGCGGCCAAAGAGTTGTTGAAACCCTAAAGCAACCACAGAATTCCCCATGTTCCCTTGCTCAAGAAGTTGTTAGCTTGTATGCAGTAACTCAAGGATACTTAGATGACATTCCTGTAGCTCAGGTTTTGCCATTTTTATCTTTTTTTTGGGAAATTTTGAATGAAGAATACGCGGCATGGGTTCAAGAAATAAACAATAGTACTGATTTTTCTGAAGAAGCCAGCGTCGCCGTTAGCCAATGTATCCAACAATGTAAGGAAAATTTTGTTCCAGTATGATTACCTTAAAAGAATTACGCACCAAGCGGAAAAGCGTTGCAGGAATTGAACAGCTAACAAAGGCACTTAAAATGGTGTCTCAGACAAAGCTTTTAAAAGCGCAGCATCAATGGCGCCGTGCTCAAAAAGAATTTAAAGCAATGGTGAGCCGTTTAGAGCACTTGCGTTATTTTGATTTTTTAACGAAAGCATCTTTAGAAAAAAAGGATGATGTTTCTGTTGAGTTTTCTGATTCCTCTTTTGTTGATTCAGATCCCAAACATCTAATCGTCTTGGCATCTGATAGGGGATTTTGTGGAGGATTTAACGGAAAAATCCAAAAGGAAGCGTCCGACTGCTTGCTAAGATTAGCACAGCTAGAACACGTAACAATTGTTGGAAAAAAGATAGTTTTCTGGGCTCAGCAAGAAGCACTTAAATATCCTCATATTCATTTTGAATACTTGTATAATATACAAAATTTTTCTCAGAAAGAGGCTATAAGTTGGCTGGAAGAGATATATAAGAAAAATTCCTATAACGATCTAAAGGGATGTTACGTTCTTTATATGCACTATATCAATGCAATTTCTCAACAAGTAGAGCTGCTTCCATTAGCGCAAAATGAGCATAGAAAAAATATCGATTCTGGTTTCGAAGAAAGTTCTTTTTTTTCCATGAAAAAAAGTGTTGGAGAATATTTTCATAATACTCTTCCGTTACTTTTGCCAGATAGTGCGACGTTGTTAAAAGCATGGGAAAAAATGTGTATTTGCAAGCATTTTATTTCTATTCTTCAAGAACACTTGGTTAGCGAGCATAGCGCACGTATGATGGCAATGGAAAAAGCGGGTGACAACGCAACAGAGCTTCTTTTATCTTTGCAAAAGCAGTACAACTATCTAAGACAAAACCAAATTACGAAAGAACTGGTGGAAATTACCGTTGCACTTCAGTCTGTAGAATAAATGATCTATACCAAATCAAATTGAAAGTGTTGGACTAATGCGTTGAAAATTGTCATTGCGGTCGACAAGGTCCATGGCGATGTTGTTTCAGGTTTGGTCGAAAAAATTGCAGCATACTCTTGCAAAACTATTTGGCAGAGAAGAAAAATCGATTGTTGCGCACATGTTCATTCTTCTCTGGTTGGGGCTAGGGAGCATAAGTGTTGAAAGTGGTTGAGATAGATATCAGGATTATAAAGTTTTAATTTTATAATGATGTATTGATATATGGTTAGAGAGACTAGGAAAACTTTACGATGTCAATAAATATAATAATAAAATCACCGGAGAATTACTATTCAAAGGTTTGCTGAGATTAATACTCCTTGGCAAGAAAACTAGTTTAAGAATGTTAGAAAAGCTAATCAACCAAGGGTTTGGATCAATGCAAAGT
>NZ_BAUP01000047.1:0-3596 GCF_000648275.1 Holospora elegans E1
CTCTAAAAGAAGCAACAGTTAATAGCTTTCATTATGCTTCTCATGATGAGCTAAAACAGCATGTGCGTGCTTATCTGATGGCTTACAACTTTGCTAAACGACTAAAAGGT
The DNA here is from genome assembly GCF_000648275.1 of Holospora elegans E1. Taxonomy (NCBI): domain Bacteria; kingdom Pseudomonadati; phylum Pseudomonadota; class Alphaproteobacteria; order Holosporales; family Holosporaceae; genus Holospora; species Holospora elegans. Next base: position 111 of record NZ_BAUP01000047.1, read on the forward strand.
ATCAAAGGAAAAACTCCTTGGCAATTTATTCTAAATCAGTGGACGATTCATCTTGAATATTTTATACCTAATCCTAACCACTTCTTGCTGGGACTAAACAGCTATGCAAAAATACTAAAAGAAGCTGTAAATCGTTGATAGGGAATTTTGATCTTGTACACTGTAATTTTTTTTTACTATTTTGGCTACAAGCAAAGAACAAGAATGAAAACAATCCTCTTGTTCCTGCACAAAATTTAAAAAATATAAAAATTTTTATTTCTTTTATTTAGCACTAAACATGTAGCTTAATGTCATTAAGAAAAGATTATTATTTGTTTTTAGTATGGGGGTGCCATAAGGACGTGTCTTGTTAGGAACAATAGAGGAGATCTTGTTCCAAGTTTTTCTGTTTAGCCACTGACGCTGGTATTCAACACCTAACGAAATACGCTGCGTAAAAGCATATCGCGTTCCCAATGCCATCATTGGTCCCCAAACTGTTTTACACACTCCGCCAGAAGTTTTTCCCGAATCGTTGACGCAACACAATTTTTGTCCTTGAAAAGATATTCCTGGTCCCGCGAAAATTTGTATCCTGTTCATGACTAGATAACCAAATTCAAAAATTAACGCGCTGAACCACTGATTTCTTAAAATAAAATTTGTTGTTCTTTGATCTTCAACTAAAGCAAAGTCTGAAACAAAATAAAAATCTCCGTCAAGAACGGTTTCTCGATACATATTTCCAGTCTTGTATCCCATTTTAGAAGAAGCATTGTTAAATCCAAATATCCAGCGTGCTCCCATAGTATAAAAATCTAGCTTTTTTTGAGCTAAAACACCAAGATTCCAAGAAAAACCATAACGATTTTTTACTGACCTTGACTCAGTAAAATCTACCCATTCGTCAGGATCTCCCACTAGATTTTCGATAGTACGATCGTTGACTATCCTCACCTTTGAACTGTACCCGTTTTGAGGGATCACCCCAAGCCCTGCTGCATCTTTTGCCCTTAAAGAAGCTTCAGAAAAACCAATTCCTGCGGTAACTGCTATCCCGGACTGAAATATAGAAAAATTTCGACTCTCCTGAGTTGCTCTTGTGGACGATACTGCCAAAAGAAAAAGAATCATAAATTTAAAGCTTTTGTTCATTTCCGATATTATTTATCAATCAATACCTAAAAATTATGTCACAAAACTACGAAATCGTTCAAAAGAATATCAATAATTTGAATAATAATTTTTCAATAGTGTTGTTTGGCAACAAACCAAGAATTCTAGCACTTCAAAAAAGCTAAGCACAAGAGGGCATTGTGATGGAATTAGAATCTATCACCAGAAACCAGCAATCTAGAAAATTATCCAATTTTGACAACTTTGCTCGGATAGGCTTGCCCTTCTATCTTACAAAATAACGGTAGTCTAGTCGCCATAAGTTGTGGGAAAATTTTTTTACGACGCGCCGTATCCTTAAGAAGATGTCTTCACAATTTAAATAAAATCTGATACCAAGCTTGGTTAGAAGGTAAATGACATGCCCTATTTGAGAGATTTGAGTGACACACAACGAATATTGAATAGAATCTCATTTTGATACAGAAAATTGTGGTAAAAAACGTAAGAGAGCGCTTACTAACGGGGTGTTTTATCTTATAAAGACGAGCTGTCAGTGGCGATTTTGCTGCAAGAATATCCTTCCATGGAAAAGTGTGTACAGGTTTTTAATGAAAGCAAGACAAAGCGGAATTTTGAAGAAAATGATAAGGGATCTTATGTAAAAAAACTGGATAAACAATGGACGAAATGCTGATCCTAACTACTTCTTGCTGGGACTAAACAGTTAATGCGGTATCTTATAAATCAAGAGCGGTTGTCAATGGCGCATGCTACCAAAAGATTTTCCACCATATTCGACGGTACATGTTTTATAGACCATGTAGGGTTAAGGGGGTATGGGAAAAAGTGATGCATGAACTTGTTAAGACAAGCCGAATTAAGTATGAAAGGACGTAAACGGCATAGTGTTGTTGATAGGCAAGGCAATCTGCTCCATATCACGGTTCATAAGGCCAATGACACAGGTGCTGGGTGCAGAGTTTTTGAGGAAGCGGTGCAAAAATATCCTGCATTAAAGGGAGTGTGTGCAGATGCTGGATATAGAAACCCCATGGAGGAGTTTGAGAACTCTATTGAATAAAACCACAGCAATCTCAGAGCGTATATCTCAAAGATAGGCTATACTTGCCAAAGCGTTGGAGTGTCGAAAGAACATTTGCATGGCTAAATCATTTTCAAAAGGTATCTAAAGATTATGAAATTTCCATAGCGACTGCTGAAAACATGAGTATGATAGCCCATTCCATGATCCTATTAAGAAGGGGAGCTAAATCATGCATACAGATTCTTATTTCCAAACCTTCCAAAAGAAAGCACTTACAAATAATGCAACTTTCCATAAAGGGAAAGCTATGCAAAAGATGCTAGAAGATTCAGGTAATAGTTTTCTTTATTTGCCTTCATATTTCCCGGATCTCAATCTTATTGAGAAAAAATGACCCAAGCCAGACATATAAGAAGAACATTACATTGTTCAATTGATCACTTATTTCAATTCTATCTTTCATAATTTTTTTATACTGATTTAGCTATACTTAATATTAAGAAAATGAAAAAATTAAAAAATAAAATATTTTTTGGAATGATTTACTTCTTTTTAGCGACAGATATAGTGATTTAGGTTGAATTGGGTATAATTTTTTGTTACAATAAAAGGAAAATGACAAAGAGCTACAGCAACGATTTAAGACAAAGGGTAATAGAATATTTAGATGAGGGGAACTCGTGTATTGAAGCATCGCAACTAGTTAAGATGAATGTATCAATGATAGGAAGGTGGCATAGAAAATACAGACAAGAAGGTAGTTATTTTCCTAAGAGGCGTGTGATGACTCAGAAAAAAATTGACTTAGCTGCAGCTTAAAAAAACTTTTCGTGCTTAGAGGTAAGCAAAGAAAAGTCAGTATCAAGAATCGATCAAAGATGTAGCGTATCCAAGTCTTGTATATAGTGATGAAAGCGGCATTTATATGGCTGTGCAAAGACAGAAGGCTGGGGAAGAGAAAGTAAAAAGTTGGTTGGAAAAAAGAGTGGGAAATAGTATCAAAGAACAAACAGTATTGCCGGTTTGGTTAATAACACGCCGATAGCACCAATGAGGTTTAAGGGATCTTGCGACACAGTATTATTCCAAGCTTGTGTAGATTTCTGATCGAGGATCTAAGCTTGGTCAAGGTGGTATTATGGATAATGCCTCTTTTCATAAATCCAAGAAAAGTAGAGAATTAATAGAATCTGTAAAATGTAGTATAATTTTTCTACCTCCTTACTCTCTTGATTTGAATCCAATAGAGAAATTCTTGGCTAATAAGAGGGGGATTGAATGCTCTATTCGACGTTGTTTCGTGGCTCTTTAAAATATCTAATTTAACCTAAATTACTATA
>NZ_BAUP01000046.1:0-4994 GCF_000648275.1 Holospora elegans E1
ATCATCAAGCATGTTATACAGATGGCGGCTTTCGTCCGTATTTAGGTGAGTAAAAAAATCCTTCAAAGGCTTTTTAGAAGTGCCGAAATTGGCCAATTGATTATTTTTTATACGGATAAAAAAAGGGATCTTATGGTCACACAAATAAGTCACACAAATAAGTGATCCAATCTTTTCCCACAAATTCGCGATCAGCTGAAAAGGAGAGAATTTTATCGCCCCCAAAGATTTCCTTAAATTGGTTTAATAAACTGATGCGTGCTTGGGTGTGCGAATTTTCCTGGTGATCAAGCATGCTTCAAAACAAAGGAAATGTAATCTTTCCAACTTTAACAGCTAGTACGAGGCAATTGATATTCTGCGTTCCAAACTTCCAATTGGTGCCATCGAGCATTAAATGCATTTTAGGAACTGGCTCCCAAATACTTGATATTAATGCTTTTAAGAAGAGTCCAGAATCAATTACTTGTCCTTTTAAAAAAACGCCTGACGCGTTCAAGCTTGGATTTTATTGAAGCTGGAGGGTTCATCTTGTGGATCAGCGCAGGATGCTGAACATTTCGCTGATCGATCATACTAAGCACGAAAGTTTTAAAAGTCTCTGCGCTGGATGAGAGGTTAATTTGCATTAAACATTTTTGTTTATTTTTAATAAAATAGCCTCTCTTTCGGATCTTTTAAAGACCCTTCAAAAAAGTGAGGGGGAGTATGGTTAAAAGCTTCGTTTTTTTGAATAATTTAAAGAATTTGCTCAGTCCCTTAAAATTTTTTGAAAATTATTCCAGATTAATGACATTGAATTCCTTATTTCTTTGCTGCTTATGTTTAAATCTAAAGGTTGAAAAATACCCATAATGTAACTAAAATCGTCTTTATCTAAATGGATATCGTTTAAAAACTTAATATCTCCAACTTTGTTCTGTTTTAAGACCTCCAGGGTTTTAAGAAGATTTTTTTTATTTTTTTTAGAAAAACTAGAAAATTGATCAAGAAATTTATGTTTTTCTAGCATTAGCTCAAAAAATTTTTCCTCATGATGTTTGAAGTCGGGAGGTGTTTCGAGGCAAATTTTTGAAAATTCTCGCAAACCTTCTAAAAAACTTTTAAATTTTTTTATGTCGGAGTTTTGTGAATCTTTTTCTATTTCCATTTGTTTGTTTGAGGGGGAGGGGGCTGAGTCGTTGTTTAGGAAGCGCAAAAAAACTTTTCGTAATTGTTTCCAAATTAATGGAGCGTTCTTTGCTACTGCGAAATTTCGTATTTTAAAGTAGAGGGGGCGAAGAATGTCCACAATGTAATCGAAGTCATTTTTCTCTAACTCGATCTCTTTTAAAAATTCAGAATCTCCGATTTTGCTGTCTTTTAAAACTTTTAGAACTTTCAGAAAATCTTCTCTGTTTTTTTTAGGAAGATTAGCAAATTGATCAAGAAGATCTGTTTTTTGGTGGATTAATTCAAGAAAACTTTGTCGAAAAGTGTCTAAATTTGGACTTGCAAATAAAATTTTTAAAGAGTCTTGTAAATTTTTTATAAAATTTTCAAATTTTTCATTCTCTTTTATTTTTCTTTTGTTTTCCCCCAAATTTTCAGATTCTCCTATTCCATCTTCGTTCAGTTCAGAGTCTTGCAAGTAAGATTCTTCCATTTCGGAGAGGCGTGGGCTTTCTTCTGTTTTCGCGAGTCTATTTGATGGATCTTTTTCTGAGCCATTATTTGCAAAAGAGTTTTCTATGAACATAATGCTAATTAAAAAAACATTTAAAATAGGTGATTTCATAATTTTACCAATGGTTTGTATTGAATATTATGGATTGTACAAAATAAAAATAAAAATTTCGTGATAGAATTCTTCGCAAACTCTCATTTAGCTAACTCCATAGTATAACGCCAATTCCCATTGCTAAATAAGCATATACTGACTATTTTTAAGAAAAGGAGAATTATATCATAGGTGTATAACAAATAGCTTAAATAAACGGCAGCCTCATCAAAATTGTGAGACCTTCAATCAAAGATAGCATGATGAATTTTCAAAATTTTATTAACGTGAAGTACTGCAAAAATAAGCAGTGTTCCCTCCAAAATTTCAAGTGATCGTGTGTTTGCAAGGGGGGCGAAATCTTGCAAACCAATGGCGGTGTGGAGCGTTATTTTGTTCAATAGAAAGGGTTTTATCTTTTCCCTGAAAGAGGGGGGGGCTTGGAATAATTTTATTAAAACCTGCCCAATGATTTCCGCAATAAAATAAAATTTTCCATTTTTTTAATCGTTCAAAAAGTCGTTTGAATGTTTGACCCGAGTGATCACCAAATTCCCAATCGATGAGCTGTTTTCCAGCACATCCTAGACTTTGAAATCCAAGCTTTAAAAATCCAAATTTTTTGCTTCTTTTTTTAATAATGCAAAAATTGATAGATTTCCTTGACACTACCTTTGTCTTCTGGGGATGTCTCAATTTTAGCGCATAGCCTTGATTATAAGGTGCCCGCCCCCTTCAAAACGGCGGTGGCGCCGACACCAAAAAGCTGAGCAATTCGGTTCATTGAAAGGTTGTTTGCGTATAAAACAAGGGCTTGGAGCTTGTCTTTTTCAGGCACACCTCGTGAAAATTTTTCCACATTTTTTATATTTGTACCGCTGAATCCCCCGAACAGAACCGCTTTTAATAGCACTTCGAACATTCAAAAAATTTACATACAATCATTTTTAGAGACTTTTAAAAGACTTCCTTTACCTATTCTAACAAAAAGTATCTCTAGTTAAAAGCTTCAATGATGAATTTTTTAAGATTAAATTATTTTTTCTCATTTATACTGTAAAGCATAAAGTGGACAATTCGGAATAAAAATGAATAAAATCTATGGGATTTTTTTGTGTATGTTGGTTTTAGCTTCCATTAATTCAGGTCTTTATGCAGAGGGAGAAGAAAAGAATGATTGGATTTCAAAAGTGGTGAAAGAACAAGTTCCACAAGATGCCAAAAATATTGAAGCGATATATGAAAAAATTAGTGCGGCATTAAAAGGCATAAAGGATCCCGTATCGCAGGAAAATTCTGGTCAAGAAGAACAAAGAGCTAAGGATTTTTTTAAGGGAGTAAAATGGGATTCTGTTACTGAAGAAGAGTTAAATAAAAAAGTAAAAGAATTTTTAGGAGAAAAAAAAGAAGAAATAATCCCAGAAAAAAAAGAAGAAATAATCCCAGAAAAAAAAGAAGAAATAATCCCAGAAAAAAAAGATGAGAAAAACCCAGAAAAAAAAGATGATATAGAGGACATTAAGAACAAAATAAAAGATTTAGAGAAAGAGAACAGTGTAAAAAAAAATACGTTATTAGAAGAAGAAAAGGTAATAAAAGATATTGTACAATCTATTAAGAAAAAAGTCGCAAAATCGAAAATTCAAGCATTAAGAGATAAAGTTGAAAATATTGTTTCAGAAGTAACTAAAGAAATGGCAGAAAAAATACAAGAAAAAATTTCTCCTCTTATGTTTGAAACAGTAAAAAAAATAAATATAAATGAATTCCATACTGCTCTTGAAAAAGAAATTTTCTTGGAAGTTAAAAAGTTGGTCGTCGACAATCAACAAAAACTCGATCAAGAAATTGGATCAATAGATCAAAACAGCGCGTGGTAACCTATTTTGAGACGTTCTTTAAGTATTGCACCTTAAATGGTGCGGTACCATAAAATTAAAATTTTATAGATTGTAGTCAAAGACTAGTATAAATTGAAAAAACAGGGAGATGGGGAGGGATTCTGCTCAATTTTAGACGTCGCGTTTTGTGGGCAGAGGTAAAAAAGTTACACACGTATTGCAACCGCGTTTTGTTTGCTGAAAAAATTGAACTCGAATTAAAACGTAAAGATCCTGCCATAAAAATAGACTTGGATGCGTTTAAATTAAAAAAGGTGCTTGAAGAGTATCTCGATAAATGCATATGAGCGTGTCAAATGCTTGGGGATAAGCAAAAACGGTATCTTTCCAGTCTTTAAGCGCTTTTAAAAAAGCTTGTTTAGAAAAAAGAGCTACCTTTTCCCAAGAGATTGTCAAAAAAAGAAGGCTTCCATAAAATTGTGGGTTTTGATGAAAGTAATTTTTCTTACTTTATACCCTGCACGCAGGGTGCTCGTTTAAAGAGGATCGTTATTTTTGCATCTATGATTGGAAATGCTAAGGGCAGAACGAGAATTTCTTATCACGAGTCTTTTTCAAAACATAGTCAATTTTTTTTATTTCTTATACATGATTTTATTTTAATTAACTTGTTTGGAATCATTTATTGATATTGCTTTAAAACCCAATTTATTAGCTGAATTTCGGATACGCTTCTTCTGTCTTCACTGCGGCGGAGCAATTCTTGCAATACCACGGCTTTGCCTTTTGCAGTAAGGGAAAGATATCGTTGACATTGGCGAGGGTCGTCGCACAATTGTTTTTCTGCTGTACGAATCCAACACATAAGTTCAGATCCAGCCCCTTTTGCTTGAAAAGGAGTGCTGACATTACACAACAAAACTATCAAAATTTTTTTCACGAAAAGAAAAATATTTTTTTTCACCTTACATAAAAGATAATTTGAAAAGTTTAAAAAAAAGTAAGGATCAATTTTTTTTCAAGCTCCCCCCCCCTTTAATCCAGGACATTTAAGTGTTTATACCAAATAAAACTGAAAGTGTTGGACTAATGCGTTAAAATTAGTCATTGACACGCTCGACAAGATCTCTGGCGATGTTGTTCTCAGGTTTGGTCGAAAAATTGCAGCATACTCTTGCAAAACTCTTTGGCAGAGACGAAAAATCGATTGTTGCGCACATGTTCATTCTTCTCTGGTTGGGGGGCTAGGGAGGCATAAGTGTTGAAAGTGTCAAAATAAATGTTTAACAGCATTGAAATCCCCTCCTGAAATAATAATTAATGTTTTAATAAAAGATTTCTCTAGATCTCATGTAAATTGAAATAATGGAATTTTGAAGCCATGCAGTTTCTTT
>NZ_BAUP01000045.1:0-9670 GCF_000648275.1 Holospora elegans E1
CACGAAAGTTTTAAAAGTCTCTGCGCTGGATGAGAGGTTAATTTGCATTAAACATTTTTGTTTATTTTTAATAAAATAGCCTCTCTTTTGGATCTTTTAAAGCCCCTTCAAAAAAGTGAGGGGGAGTATGCTATTCGATAATAGTTTCATTCACCTTTCTTTCGCTTGAAAGTTTTTTATTTTTATCTTCTTTCGTTAAAGGGTTTTTCTTACTTTTCTTCTTTGGCAATTCAGAGTTGCGATGCATCTTTTATGCCAAGATTTATCTTTTTTTTAGATTCTTTAAATAACCTAAAATCATGACAGTTGCCATTTGTAAATGCTGTACAAATCACTTCTTTGTTTTCTTCTCCCCCCCCCTTGTGTCTTTAAAGCAAGTATTCTCTTCTTTCCAGGATAAAATTGTATTCTTAAGACTTTTTTTTTAGGACGCTCTATAGGCGTTTCCGTTGCATCGATAAGGACAACTTCATATTCCTTATCACTTTTAAGTAACGCGTTCTTCCCGGGTAATGCAAAGTCTGGATGCTTGATCGGCGTATCTTCCCCCATTTTAATAGACCTCTTGCAAAGGCTATCACTCAGACCATAGCTGCCAGATATATGAAAGTATTTCCGGTATTCTCTTAAATATTCTAAGGTTATCAGTAAGCGATCCTTGCCCCCTAGTTTATTGGGGCGGAATTACTTAGAAACCTTGTATTCATGATTTAGCTAACCTTCTTAATAGGATCATGGAATGGGCTATTATAATCATTTCATGATCTTTAGATACACTTCGAAAATGATTTAGCCATGCAAATGTTCTTTCGACAATCCAGCGTTTTAGCAAGTATGGCCCATCCTTGAGATATATGCTCTGAGATTGCTATAGTTTTATTCAATATATTTCTTACAAATGCCTCTATGGGTTTTCTATATCCAGCATCTGCACACACTCTCTTTAATTTAGGATGTTTTTGCAACTCTTCCTCAAAAACTCTGCACCCAGCACCTGTGTCATTGGCCTTATGAACCGTGATATAGATCAGATTGCCTTGCCTATCAACACCACTATGCCGTTTACGTATCTTTTTCCCCCATCTATACCTATTTTTTCTGAGGCTCCTGTGGGGTTAACACTTGTTTTAACACTTTGTGAATGATGCTATAGCTGGGATTCTTTCTCCTTTCATACTTAATTCGGCTTGTCTTAATAAGTTCATGCATCACTTTTTCCCATACCCTATATCGTCTATAAAACAATGTACCGTCCTATTGACAATCGCTCTTGATTATATAACTACTGCATTAACCCCCTCTTTTTTGTTGTATTTGCTTCTATTGTCGTAATTGCCGCTATCAAAATGATGCTTCATTACTTCCTACTCTTTCTTTTTTATATCGCTTGGATAATTCATCTTCTACTCCTTCAAGCCTTTTATATCACACTTTTTTATTCATGAATACAGGTTCTTAGATTTTTGCTCACCTTCAGCTAACCTTAAGATCTGGGCCATTTTCTCAAAAGTTGACTTTTTGACCCCGGTTAATCTTCTAAAGCTTTTTTCTGTCTCTGCTTTTTATTCTTCGTACTTACTTATCTTTCTTTTCCAGTACATCGACAAAGTTTTATTTTATGTTTTTTCAAGGGGCCTAATATGTTTTGAGTAACTCTTCGAACGTTTTACGAGAACCAGCTTCTGAGCATACGTCTTGAAGCGATGGATATTTTATACCTACCTTATCAAGTACCTTGCATCCCGCAATAGTGTGAACCTTCAGATGAAAAATATGTCCTAGGGGGGATCCGTGACACTATGGCGTTTACGTTCTTTGACCTTTTCCCCCCATCAATCCCTTGATTTAAATCTTTGTGCGTTGTTTTTGCACTTTGTAAGTAATTATCGGATTAGCATTTCGTCCACTGTTATCCGGTTTTTTCCATAAGAACTTTTTTCACTTTCTTCCAAATTCCCCTTTGTTTTGTTTGCATGTAAAACCTGTGCACACTTTTCCGGAGGGTATTCTTGCGGAAAAAAGCGCCACTGACAGCCTGTCTTTATAAGATAAAACACCCCGTTAGTAAGCGCTTATCTTACGTTTTTTGCCACAATCCCCTGTATCACAATAAGATTTTATTAAATCTCCATTGTGTGTCACTCAAATCCTCTCGGATAGGGTATGTCATTTACCTTCTAACCAAGCTTTCTATCAGATTGTATTTTATTTTATTTAAATTTTTGAAGACAGGTTCTAGGTAATTTCCACGAATTAAAAAAAATCTTACCCCCATTCCTTTGTGGAACCTTCTTTTTACTAAACAGCATTTTTTTACTTAAACACTTTTTAGGAAAACTACTTAGTTATTTTTGTATAAAACCTTTATCTTGTGACGCTCTATTTCAGTTAAAAATTTCTGTAAGTAGAAAAAAATATAATTAATTTTATAAATTGATTAAAAAAACTGCGGTCAAGAAGATTCGAACTTCCCTGGGGTTTCCCCCACAACGACCTCAACGTTGCGCATCTACCAGCTTCGCCATGACCGCGTCACTTTGAATTATAGCATTATTTTTTTTTGATACTAGGGGCTTTTCACAAAAAAATGAAAAAAAACACTGTGCCCAAATAGAAAATAAGTTTTGAAGAAAATTTATTAGTATTGATGGTTCTTATTTTGAATTTTTAAAATAACAAAATAGTATAGAATTTTTTATTTATTTTTTTGTATTGATTTTTGTTTTTTAAGATTATTCGTAACTTGAAAATAGAATTTCTATAAGTATTCTTGAGATTTTATTCGCGATTATGATATAATGAGAAAATTTTTTCATTTAGGAAATCTTTATGTCAGCCTATATACGGTATCCCAGCGTGTGTCAATCTTCCGTTGCTTTTTTGTTGGGAAAAAGTATTTGGACAATGACGCTTCAAGCGCAGGAATTAACGCGTCTTACCGGAGATTACGATAGCATAAAGTCTTTGGCACTGCACCCAAAGGGTATTGCTTGGAGTAGCATGGGGCAGGTTTTTGTACAGTGGAATGGGGAATCTAGTTCAGAGCAACTAACTTACAGTTCAACGCCAGTCAGTGTTTTAGGGTGGAATCAAGATCAAATTGTTATCAAAACCGGATCAAAACATCCTTTTGAAATTTCTGAAATTTTCTTATTGTGTCCTTGTTCAAAACAGTGGACTCGTGTTGCGTGCGGAGAAGCCAACGCTATTGCTTGGGATGATCAAAATCGTTGCGTTATTCAAAGAGCAGGGTATCGATATGGGGCGTGGCAGCGCTATCAAGGGGGGACCGTTGGAAATCTTTGGATTGATACAGAAAAAAATCAAAATTTTTCTCCTTTGCTTAACAATAATCAGTACAATTATGTTTGTCCTGTATGTGTGAAAGATCGTATTTTCTTTTTATCTGACGTTAGTGGATGGGGAAATGTGCATTCAGTTCTTTGGGACGGTTCAGATATGCGGCAACACACCAAGAATCTTGAGTTTTACCCTATGCATTTGACAGGAACTCAAGACCACCTAGTATATACAGTGGGGGGAACACTTCATGTTTTGTCTGTAAAGGATGAGGTCGTTAAAACAGTTTGCGTTCCCATCAGCGCTGGAGCAACAAAAAATGATACTTCTTATAACGCAGGATCGTACTACAGGACTTGTGCGCTGTCTAAAACTGGGAAACATCTTTCCATAGTAAGTCGTGGTCAGCTTTTTCAAATGACGTGTTATAAAGGGCCAGTTTGGCAGTTGCCCTATGGCCAAGAACCTTTTGGACACTATCGGTGTTTGCAATGGCTGTCTGACAAAGAGCTGATTGCTGTATGCGATGAAGGTAAGCAAGATGTGCTTCATTTGTTCCAAGATATTGGTTCGATAGAAACTGTCTATAAATGGGATGATTTTTCTGGTATTCAAAGAGAATGGGGGCGCATTACTGTGATGGAAGCGCATCCCGAAAAACGTCGATTAGTTTTAAGCAATCATCGGCATGAATTGTTCTGGTTAGATTTAGAACAAAAAAATGGGCAATGGATTGAGACAGTTTTTGAAGAGTGCACTCAGAAACGAGAAGAGATCGCAGGAGTTTCCTGGTCTCCATGCGGTCAAGCACTTGCTTATGGATTGCCGAGCAGGGCACACAGCTCTTCTATCGTGATTTACGACGTTCAAAACAACCAACGTCATGTCGTTGTAGAAGATATTTTTGAAAATGTTTTTCCAGTTTTTGATCCTAAGGGACGCTATTTGTTTTTTTTCTCTGCGCGACATGTGGAATCTACTTTTGATCCTGTTCATTTTTCTAGCCAATTTGAAGCTCCCTTACTGCCTTTTGTTGTTACGCTTTTGAAAGATACTCCTAGCTTATTATATGCAGCGCTTGAAGAGCAGCATCAAAAATCAGAAAACGGAAACGCCTTAGAAGATGAAAAAAACAAAAAATTTCTGACGAGTCAGAAAAAGAAAATGCAGAACAAGGTTCAAAAGCACAATCAAGCACTTTAGATTCGGAAAACCAATCAGAATCTGTAAGTGATTCCAAAACAAACGCTCCTACTTTTGAATCTATCATTGATTTTGAAGGGATTCAGCTTAGGGTGCAGCCTTTGCCTCTTGCTGCAAGAGCCTATACGCAAATGATTTGTTTAGAAGATGGCTTGCTGTACAGTGCCTTGATTGAGTCTGACTCTTTACCAGAATCACAAAAATGGGAACAAAAGCTTTGGAAGTACAGCTTTTCTGATTTAACAGAAAGTAGCATCCTGGATTCTGTTCAAGAATGGAGTCTGTCTTATGATCAAAAATGGATGGTTTATTTGAATCTAGGGCGGTTGCGCGTCGTTCCTTCTGGAACAAGACCGGAAGATGGAGAGGATTCTTCTTTTCGTAAAGGGGGATGGCTTGATTGGAATCGTATCTCTCTTCGTGTGAATCATCGCAAAGAATGGTATCAGATGTTTGATGAAGCGTGGCGTTTGCAAAAAGACCTATTCTGGAGAAGCGATCTAGGAGGAGTAGATTGGGATGCAGTATATCAGCGATATCACCCCCTGATAGCACGGATAACAGAAATAGAAGATTTATGGGCCATCATTGAAGAAATGCATGGAGAGCTGGGTACTTCTCATGCATATATTTTAGGTGCGCAAGAATCAAGATCTTGTTCTCCGTTTTCTTCTACGCTAGGGGCTTCTTTTTCTTATGTGGAAGAAGCAGATGCCTACAGAATAGATGAATTTTTTATTCAACTTTCAGGGCAATTAGGGCCATTACAACGCCCTGGACTTTCTGTTAAGGTGGGAGATTTGTTGTGGTCAATTGGGGGAAAACGTTTATCTAAGTTTTGTCCTCCAGAACAACTTTTGTGGGATAGGGCAGGATATGGAATTCCTGTTGAAATAGGTCCGACAGAAGAAAGTCGTCGTTCTGTTGTGGTTTTTCCGGAAAAAGGTTATCAAGAACGAAAGTGGCGTTATGAGGCGTGGATTGCAAAAAATACCGCGTATGTGCACGAAAAAAGCCAGGGAAAGTTGGGGTACATTCATATTCCCACTATGGGATGCGAAGGAATGGATATCTTTATGAGATCGTATCTTCAAGAATTTGATCGTCCTGGTTTAGTTATTGATGTTCGGTTTAATGGAGGGGGCAATGTATCTGAAATTATTTTTCGTTACCTTACGCAAAAACGTCTTGGATATGACCAAAGTCGCTGGTCTGGTGTAACGCCTTATCCTAGATTGTCTCCAAGGGGGCCTATGGTTTTGCTGATTAATGCGTACACAGGATCTGATGGAGATATGTTTGCTTATGCGTTTAAATCTTGGAAACTCGGAAAAGTAATAGGGAAGAGAAGTTGGGGAGGCGTGGTTGGAATAAGTCCAAGATACCCCTTGCTTAACGGCACCTATACTACTCAACCAGAATACGCAATTTGGTTTCCTGAAGCAGGGTGGGGGGTAGAAAACTGTGGAGTTCATCCAGATTTTGAAGTAGAAATCTCTCCGCAAGATCAAGTGATGGGGATAGATCCTCAGCTAGACTATGCTATATCAAAGGGGGTGTTGGTTGTGGATCAAGATCAAGAACGGCAGCTGAAATTGATACCTAAAATTTCTGATAGCTAAAAAAGAAAAAATTTTAAAGGAAGGAAAATGAAGCTTAATTTAAAAATTAAAATTAGTATTTTTTTGGGAATAATGGGGGTGTATTTCAATGGAAACGCTGAAAAAGAAAATTCCCTAAAAGCGTTAGAGCAAGCTTTGATTGTCGCTCCTGCAGGGGCGGTTGAAGCGCAAACCTTTTCAATATTGAAAAAAAAGTTTTCTCAACTGGAATCTTTATCTTGGGCTCCAGGAGTGTATTGGCACAGCGCAAGTGACAAGGATAGGGCAGAGCAACTTGTAAAAGCGCTTACAAAGCGCTCTTCTTTTTGGGTATGGTGTTTGCGTGGTGGGTATGGGTGTGCTAGGCTTATTCCCGCGCTTTGGAAAGCGGTAAAAAACGACAAGCTCATTTTTCCAAAGGGAATTATTGGGTATAGTGATGTGACTTGCCTGCATCTTTGGGCTGATGCTCAAGGATGGAAAGGGGTGCATGGAGTTATGCCAGGAGATTGGGGAAAGCCTTGGATTCAAAAAAATAATTTTTTCTTGTTGAATGAAATTTTAGCTAATTCCTCTGGTGTGCTTCATTATAAAAATTTGCGGCCTTTTAACGAAGCCGCTAAAAGTTCTAAATTGTTAAAGGGGAAAGTTATTGGAGGAAATTTAACGCTTTTGGTTCACAGCATAGGAACTTCTTGGCAACTTAAAAGTAAAGGAAAGATCATTATTATAGAAGATTTGAATATTCAAGGATATCAAATTGATCGTGCTTTATATCATTTAACTGAAGCTCAAGTTTTAGAAGGGGCAAAAGCAATTATTTTTGGTGCGTTTTATGGAAAAAATACAGATTGGGAAAAGGCCATAAAGAGGTTTGCTGAACATACTGAAATTCCTGTTTTTTATTGGCCATACTTTGGGCACGGCGCATATAATTATCCTATTCCGTTTGGATTTGAAAGCCAGTTAAAGTATAATGCAAATCAATGGATTTGGAGTATTCCTTATAACTTTTCAGAAGGAAGGGAATAAGTTTTCTTTTGATTTCTTATTTTACATAAAATTTGAAAATTTTAATTATTTTTCGGAGATATTTTAGGCTAGACAATGCGTTTTATTAAAAGTAAAATTATAAAGATCTTTTATTTATAAAATTATAATATTTTGGAATGAGAATAAAAAAGTGATGAAGGACAAAAATAATCAGGATATTTTGACAGTGACAGCTAAAGCTGAAGCGTCTCTTAGGGCTATTATCCAAAAGCATAACGGAGCGTCAGTACGGCTTAGCTTAAAGCGTAAGGGGTGTGCGGCTCTTTCCTACATGATGTCTTGTGTTACTGACCCTTGTGACGTAGATGTTCAGGTTAAGGTTAGCGGTGATGTGACCCTTTATATTCAATCCAACGCGTTGATGTTTATCATTGGTCTTACTATGGATTATGTGGAAGATGGAGTGCGATCCGGGTTTGTGTTTCACAACCCAAAGGAAAAAGGGCGATGTGGATGCGGATCTTCTTTTTATGTATGAAGAAGGAGAGCTTTGTTCAATAAGAAAAAAATGTTTTTTGCTTTGCTTGGCCCATTTTCTAAATTAAAAGAGGAATAAATTTTTGGATGATTCAGTTTTATGATCTGCTGTACATTTTGTTTGCTCTTAACAAGTGTGGTATTTTTCGTAAGTTGTAGGGGGGGGCAATAATTTTTTATGATTCGTCTATTCGTAAAAGAAGATTTGGGAAAAGGGATAATTTCTTTGTCTCCACAGCATGTTCACTATTTGCACAATGTGATGCGATTAAAAGCTGGTTCTTGGATAGAGGTATTTAATGGTAGAGACGGGGGATGGAAGGCTATTTGTTTAGAAAAAACAAACAAGCAACTTGATGTTGTAGAGTCATTTGCTGATCAGCCTGTTGCTTTGCCTGCGTTACATCTTTATATTTCTCTATTTAAACGGCTAGATTGGGCGTTGGAGAAAAGCACAGAACTTGGAATAACTCACATCCACCCCATCATTACTCAGTATAGTTCCGTACATCGGTTTAATAAAGACAGATCAGAGCGTATTGTGCAGGAAGCAGCCGAACAAAGCGGGCGCTACACTGTTCCCGATATTCTTCCTGTAGTTCTTTTTGAAAAAGCTCTTAGTTCTGTTTCTGGCGGATGGGTGGCACATAAAGATCTTTTTGAAAGGAAGCGCGATACTAAGCAATCTTCAGATTTTGTTCATAACAATTTATGGATAGGACCGGAAGGAGGGTGGAGCCCCCATGAGATAAAAATGTTTCAAAATCATTCTGAAATCCGTCCGGTATGTCTTAATTCCTTGTGCTTGCGAAGCGAAACTGCTGTTGTTGTTGGATTAACCGCTCTTAAATATATCAGCGTGTAATTGGTTAGACATAGTAATTTAGGTTGAATTAGGTGTGTTTTTTTGTTACAATAAAAAAAATGACAAAGAGCTGCGGAAACGATTTAAGACAAAGGGTAATAGAATATTTAGATGAGGGGAACGGGTATATTGAAGCATCGCAACCGTTTAAAATAATTGTATCAGCGATAGGCAGGTGGCATAGAAAATAAAATTTTTCGTACGTGAAAGCAAGCCAAGAAAATCAAAGTAAATAAAAGAAAAATCAGTATCAATAATCGATCAAAGATATAGCGTATCCAAGTATTGTATATATTGATGAAAGCGGCATTGATATGGCTATGTGCAAAGACAGAAAGCTGGGAAAGAAAAAGTGAAAAGTTGGTTGGCAAAAAGAGTGGGGAATATGATCAAAGAACAAATCAAATAGTATTGCCGCTTTGGTTAATAACACGCCCATAGCACCAATGAGGGGTAACGGATCTTGCGACACAGTATTATTCCAAGCTTTGGTATTCCTGATCAAGAAACTAAAGCCTGATCAAGGTATTATTATGGATAATGCCTCTTTTCATAAATAATCTGTAAAATGCAGTATAATTTTTCTACCGCCTTACTCTTCTGATTTGAATCCAATAGAGAAATTCTGGGCTAATATGAAGAGGTAGATTAAATGCAATATAATAAATTTCAACGCTCTATTCGACGCTATTTCGTGGTTCTTTAACACACCTAATTCAACCTAAATTACTATAGTGTGCCAAGACTGCGATATCAACAGGCAAACATGATTGGGAAGCGAAAAAAACTACTGGTATGGGAGCTTTGATGGGAAAAAGCTTTTTCACAATACCCATCTTTCAATCAAACATTAACACCCAGATCTTTAATGATTTATGGAATGCAAGCTTTCATAAAAGAAAAATCATGCATGGGGCTATAATACAGAAAGGACATACCCTTCTTTACCTTCTCCAAATTCTCTGGATCTCAATTCTATTGAAAGAAAACGGGCTAAGATGGGTCTATTGATTATCTTTTTAAGGAGACTTGATCTTTGGTCATATTTTTGCGGATTGGCCATAATAAAAGGAAAAAGGAATAGGGATGATGTGTCAAAAGCACAGGTAAAAAAAAGTAAAAACAGGAAGAAAGAAAGAGGGGTAAAGAAAGGTATTGAGGGTATATTAAA
>NZ_BAUP01000044.1:0-4052 GCF_000648275.1 Holospora elegans E1
TAACGGGCCTTACACAAGAAATTGCTTACAAAAAAACAGTCAGAGCGCCTTTCTATTCATCTTTGTATTCATACTTCACAAGGGGATTCAGGTGGATCAAAGATAAACTCTTATTCTTTGATTTCAGAGATTTTTTAAACTACCTGAAAAAAAGTGAGGGGGAGTATGTGCAAATATAGCAAAAGCTAAATAAAACGATTTTAATTAATAATTTTATGACATATTCAGTAGATTTTCGGCGTAGAGAGTTATAAACAGAAAGGAAGAAGAGCTAAACGTAAAAAACTCTCCCGACTGGTACAACTATGAGCCGTGCTGAAATGCTGGGAGCAAGCCCCTCAGTAATACGCTCAGCTCTGGAACGCCTCGGCGTGACGTATAAAAAAAGCCTGCGTCATCCCAAGGCAGAGGTCGAAAAGCAAGGCATTTTTTACCAAAAGATTCAAGGAGCATCAAAAGGAAGGACGCCCCATCGTTTTCATTGATAAGGTCGGATGATCACGACGTGCTTTTCAACTTTATGGCTTGAAAAATTATCGGCGGTTTGGCAGCCATGACTGGGGTATGTAAAGGCTCGCACGAATGTCATTGTGCACTTTTGAGCGGCGTTATTTTGACCGGGAGTCTGTTTCAAACAACTGTAAACATCTTGGGGGTCAACGCATGGATGCTGCAAGATTTAATCCCCTAACTTCCTAAAAAGCAGTGGGGAGAGCCATGGACAATGCAACCTTTCACAAAATCCAAGGCATGCTAAAGGCCTTAAAAGCTTCAGAACACACTCTCCTCTATCTTTTTGCCATTCACTCAGACTTCAAATCCCATCAAACATAAATGGGCACAGGAAAAAGCACTTAGGCGCATTCCTCTTGGATGAAGCACAGGAAAAAGCACTTAGGCGCACTCATCTTGGATGAAGCACAGAAAATCTCTTCCAAGATATCCATAATCATTTCTATATAGCTTTAGCTGTAACGGACGTTGGAAATAACGGATATTAAAAAAAAATAGCCTTTCACGTTTTCTGATCTGACAGTGAGCAAAGAAAAAATATTAGATAGCGTTTTGTTTACACTGCAAAGAACTTGACCTTAAAAGAGAACTATGGCAAGTTTATAGATAATTCAGTTACATTTTGTTTATGGTTACGGTAAGGGAAGCGCTTCGTCAAGCTCTTGAAGAAGAATTAGAACGAGATCCAAACGTATTTTTGATGGGGGAAGAAGTAGACAAATATCAAGGTGCTTACAAAATAAGTAAAGGGCTGGGGGAACGTTTTGGTTCTGGGCGCATAGTTGATACTCCTATTTCTGAATATGGGTTTTCAGGTCTGGCGGTAGGAGCAGCTTACGCAGGGCTTCGACCCGTTGTAGAGTTTATGAGTTTTAATTTTTCAATGCAGGCCATTGACCACATAATAAATTCTGCAGCCAAAACACTGTATATGTCTGGTGGGCAGGTAAAGTGTCCTATCGTCTTTCGAGGCCCTAATGGTATTGCTGCAGGCGTGGGTGCACAGCACTCTCAATGTTATGCCAGTTGGTATTCTCACTGTCCTGGTCTAAAAGTTATTGCGCCCTATGATTCGCAAAGCGCAAAAGGGTTACTTAAGGCAGCAATTCGAGACGATAATCCGGTGGTTTTTCTAGAACACGAGCTTTTATACGGGGAGTCTTTTCCTTTAGAAGCGTCTTCAAACCCTTGGCCTATAGGAAAAGCCAAAATTCGAAAAGAAGGTCAAGACGTTACTATCGTTTGTTTTTCTTTGATGGTTAAGGTATGTTTACAAGCGGCAGAAATTCTTTCGAAACTTGGGATTTCTGCAGAGGTTTTAGATTTGTGTACCCTAAGGCCTTTGGATATAGAATCTTTACGTAACAGCATTCAAAAAACTCATCGATGTTTGGTGGTAGAAGAAGGGTGGCCCGTGTGTGGAATAGGAAGTGAAATCATAGCCCTTTCAATAGAGCTGGCTTTTGATTTTTTGGATGCCCCTGCTATGCGCTTGTCTGGAAAAGACATCCCCCTTCCCTATGCAAAAAATTTAGAATCACTGTGCTTTCCCCATGTGCAGGACGTAGTAGATTCAGTAAAGCACCTTTGCAAAGGAATGCGCTAAGAGAATGTTTTATATCATTTCATCAGTTTTCAAATTGTCCCAAAATTGCCCCAAAAGGAGAATCCATGTCCATTATATTTAAAATGCCTGCTTTGTCCCCCACCATGGTGCAAGGAGATATCGTTAAATGGGAAAAGTCTTTAGGAGACATCATCGAAAGTGGCGACACCTTGTTGGCTATTGAAACTGATAAAGCCATTATGGATTTTGAGGCAACAGATTCAGGCGAACTTTTTCATATTTTTATTCCCAGCGGAGCAAAAAGTATTCTTGTAGGAACTCCCTTGGCGATTTTTAAAGAACCGGAAGACACGGTGCAAGAGTTAGATACGCTAATAAAGAGTTTAACTTTTTCTTCTTCAGAAAAAGATTCCGCCTATGAAGTTTCTTTAAATTCTTTAGAATCTTTTGAGAAAAATAAAAAAGAGGATAAAGAAAGTTTAGATTTGGAAGTTGGTAAAACAATGAAGTCGTCGGAAATTCTTCCCGCTTCCCCCTTAGCAAAAAAGATCGCAGCCCTGAATCAAATTGATCTAAATATGTGCACAGGAACAGGCCCTGGCGGACGTATTGTGAAGGCAGATGTGGAACGTGCTATTAGCCAGAAAGGTCCAAGTGTTTTAACAAAAGATTCAAAAGAATTAGGAAAATCAGATGATATTTTGGAGGAAAAAAAAGCTCCATCGCCCAGCTATGAAGAAGGAACGTTTATCCCTTTTTCTGGAATGCGTAATGTTATCGCCAAGAGACTAACACAGTCCAAACAGGAAATACCTCATTTTTATGTTAACCTTTCGTGCCGGATGGATGCGATGTGGGATTTACGAAAAGAGCTAAACCGTGCACATCCAGACGCTCGGGTTTCGGTTAATGATTTTATTTTGAAAGCTACCGCACAAGCTTTAAAAACATTTCCTCAAATGAATGCTCACGCGTCTTTGCAAGGAATTACACAGTTTCAAAAAGTAAGGCTAGCGTTTGCGGTTTCTTTAGAAAATGGGCTTATTACTCCTATTATTGAAAATGCTGCAGAGCTTTCGTTATTTGGGCTATCTAATAAAGTTAAAACACTGGTGGAACGTGCGCGTTCTGGAATTTTGACTCCCCAAGAATATCAAAATGGAACGTTTACTGTATCTAATCTTGGGATGTTTCAGATTGAAAATTTTCAAGCCATCATTAACCCCCCTCAAGTAGGAATTTTAGCCGTTGGAGCGACCCTGGAAAAGCCTATAGTAGAAAAGCAAGAAATCGTTATTGCAAAAATGATGGACATCTCGCTTTCTGCAGATCATAGAGCAATAGATGGGGTTTTGGCAGCACAGTTTATTAGAAAAATTCAGTACTATATTGAACACCCCTTGGTACTTTTGGCGGAATAAAGACAGGCTGTTACTTTTTAATCAAAGAGTGTGTGCTGCGCTTTCTAGTCGGCAAGCACTCCATCAGCCTTCATGAGGCAATCCATCAACGCATCTCCTTCCTCCCAGATCATCGTCTTGGCTTTTTGTCAAGTGAAAATCGATGGGATTACCCTAGATATTACAGATTGCACAGATTTTAGTACTTACCCCTCAATGACTTGGTTTAAGTCTTTTTTTTATTGCTAGCCCTGTATTAATGGGGTATAAAAGTTCATCGCGCACTTGTTGTCAGCATCACTGGCTAATATTTCAAAAACGCTTTTCCATACACCTTTTTGACTCCAAGTAAATAGCTTTGAAATCGCAAAAGACTAAATCCCTTCACGAAATCTTGTGCGATAGCAGTACAAAAAACCCTCCACAAACAATTGTATTTTGCTGGAACACCCACATTACTTTTATTATCAAAAGATTCTATTCAAACGTTTAGTTTTTTTACAAATGAGAAAACAATGCGTTTCCTCGCAGTAATGCACCATTGCGATGCGCCCAACGTACCAAAGATTCTA
>NZ_BAUP01000043.1:0-16746 GCF_000648275.1 Holospora elegans E1
CTTTGAATAGTAATTCTCCGGTGATTTTATTATTATATACATCGTAAAGTTTTCCTAGTCTCTCTAACCATATATCAATACATCATTATAAAATTAAAACTTTATACTCATAATATCTATCTCAACCACTTTCAACACTTATGGCCCATACTCCCCGCTTTTACCACAAAATTCTTGCCCAGGTCCTTCAAAAAGAGCTCAGCTCTAAAGAAGGCCCCCTCGTTAGCGCGAAAAGCGCAGATATCGCTTACTTTCTATACGTCGTGGACACGCCCATAATTTTTCATTTAAAAGCCAGCGGCACGGTACGCAAAGGCAGATCCAGCTAAGCAGGAAGTAGTTTATTCATTATTACGAGACGTTGATGACAATACCGCTGGAGGATAACCATCTTGTTTGGTGATGACGTGCGCCCCACCATGGCAAGAAAATCACCTGTGGGTGGATTCGCACAGGCACCCGCCTCTCATTGCCAATGCGTCATGCCTTGGATTTGACGAGCATGCGCCTGACGGTGGTGTCCTTAGAAACATTGAATAGCGCCACCATGAAGACGTTTTTTGATCAGATGAAAGACGCTTATTCAAAGGCGCCTAACATTCACCTAATCTTGGATCAAGGACCTTATAACACAAGCAAAGACACCAAAAAAGCAGCGAAAGAAATACAAGAATCTAAAGAGAGCGCCCCAACGCTTGCAAAAGACTATATTTTAAAGGTCAAGACGGTTCTAAAATGCAAGAAGACATAAGATGCTCTAAAAGATAAAATTGCTCTAAAAGATAAAATCTCCGAACTGAAACGTTCCAACCTTCATCGCTGCCTTAAACGAAATGGACTTAAAGTTCTTCCAAAAGATGAGGGAGAAGGGCTCCCTTCAAGAGAAGAAACATTTTAAGGGCTATTTTATTGGTTTTGTGCATATCGATTAACACAGGTGCGCACCAAAGGGGAAATGTTATCTTTGGTTGCAATGCGTGTTACAGAATACGTATCGTTGAAATATCAAACTTCCTTTGATATCTTTCTTAAAAAGTTTAAGCAAAATCCATCAAACTTTAATCACAATCCAAACCATATGGTGTTGGGACTGAAGAGGTACACGGCCCAATTTGTCTAATTGTTAAGTAACAAATCTTTTTATGAGCTCCGTTGTAAAAGGATTTGACTTTTTTCTGAAAGGTGATAGAATAATAAATAGTTGTCTCCATAGTCTAGCGGTTAGGACGCTGCCCTTTCAAGGCGGTAGCGCGGGTTCGATTCCCGCTGGAGATGCCATTTTACCAGGATAAAAATGCAAAAAATTTTAATGGCAAAAGCAGTTGCTTTATGGTTGATTGATAATACAAAACTTACCTTTCAACAAATTTCTGAATTTTGTCGAATGCATGAGCTTCAGATAGAAGCTTTGGCCAACGGCGAGGGGAACATCGCTTCTATGGATCCAGTTATGCTGGGGGACCTTACAAAAGAAGAAATTATTCGTTGTGAAGGAGATCCTAGTGCCGTATTGATGTTAAATCGAAAGGTGGGCACCTGTCAAAAGAAACGAAAAGCTTACGTAAGCTTGGCAAAACGAAAAGAAATTCGAAATGGAGTGTTGTGGCTAGCGCGGTTTTATCCAGACCTTAAAGACACCGATATTGTTAAATTTCTTCCCACCACCAAAAGCACCGTTCATGCTATTCGTTCTGGAATGTATTGGGATATCAAGAGTTTAACACCGAAAAATCCTGTTTTGATAGGTTTGTGTACACAGGAATCTTTAGAGCAGTTGATTGCCTTAAGTGAAGAGCGCAGCCCTTCTTATCATAAAAATTCAAAATAGGTATTTTGCAAAGCTCTTTATCCGCGATGAGTTAACATTTTTACTATTATGCGCTTTATTTCTAAAGGAAGGATTATAGATTGAAAGATTTGATGTGTGAGTGCTTTCATATTTGTGGATAATTTAACATAATCTTTTTGAGAAGTGACAAGTACAGCGTGATGTTTTTTTGCTAAATCTTGTAAAAAAAACTCATCTCTTGGTTTGTAAAAGTAATGGTCTGGAAAACTTCGACTCGCTTTAAGGTTTAATTTGCATTGTTGTATTGTTTCCCAAAATCGTTCTGGATCTCCTAGTCCGCAAAACCCCACTACGGGTGTGTTTTCCGGAAGTGGACATGTGGCAATACACTGGGCAAACCAGGAAGGAATAGAAAATTTCGAAAGGTATTCAGGAAGATTTTTTGGTTCTTTGCTGTATAAGCTTATAATTCCATGGGCGCGCTGAATTCCATTTTCTAAGGATTCTCGTAATGGTCCTGCAGGGAAAATCCAGGTGTTTCCAAACCACTGTTGAGTGTTGGTGGCAATTAAAGCAATGTCTTTGTGTAACTTAGGGTACTGATGACCGTCATCCCAAAGAATAACTGTATTGTTCTTGAAATCAAAAGTATTTTGTATATATTTTGCCCCTTCTAATATGTTTTTAGATACAAGTACAGGAAAATACTGTGCCATCATCCATGCTTCTTCCCCTACGGAATAGGGGGTGTCAGATGCGCTAACCCATAGTGGTCCTTTAGATCTTCCTTTATATCCTCGCGTTAAGATAATGCAAAAATACCCGGAATCTGACAACCACTGTGCTAAAGCTAAGGTACAGGGGGTTTTACCTGCCCCTCCAAGGGTTAGCCCCCCTATGCTGATGACGGGGGCTGTTATACGAAAAGGACTAAAAGGGGTGCGATTCCATTCGTACAAACACTGAGCAATTTGATATAAAGTGCTTACAGCCCGCACCCCCATTCCAGGGCTCTTTTTCCAAAACTCCAAATTTCAATACTCCTTAATTTTTTTTATTTTTATTCAACAAATTGAGTGTGTTATGAAAAAATATTTTTCAGGACCTAACTTATAAACGGTTAATTCGATTTGTTTTCTGAAAATGAAAGAAAACTATCCATAACACTTTTTGTTCCGTATTGTTTAAAGGTTAATCGTACTACACGATTATTATAAGATTCTACTATTCCCCAACCAAAAATGTGATGAAATAGCCGAACTCCTGGACGAATGGCTTCCTTTTCTGGAAAATTAGAGTCTTCTTTTTGGGAAAGTAAAATGGTTTTAATAGAGACATCTTTTTGGGTAGTGTCTTTTTGCTTAAAGGAAGGCGCATTGGATTTTTCTAAAGAAAGACGTAAATTGATCTCACAAGCAGGTAATTCTTGAATGAAACGAGAAGGAGATGACGGCATTTGCCCTTGTATTGTACGACGATTCCAAGCAAATGTAATGTGAACACGCTCCTTTGCTCGAGTTAAGGCAACATATGCCAATCTTCGCTCTTCTTCTAGGTCACGTTCACTTAAGCATCGAATGTGGGGGAATAGCTGTTCTTCCCACCCAACTAAAAATGTCTCATCAAATTCTAATCCTTTTGCAGCGTGCAACGTTAGTATTGATACGCTGTCTTGAGAGGAGCGCGCACGCAGTTCTAAAAGTAAACTCACATGATCTAGAAAATCTTCTAAATTTTGAAAATTTTCTAAAGCTTTTAAAAATTCTTTAACGTTTTCTTGACGAGAAATCCCATCGTTTCCTTGGTTTAATAGATGAGACTCATAGCCAGATTCCTGGAAAACTCGTGCTGCCAATTGCTCTAAGCTTCCTTGATGTTGGCGCCATTGCTGTACTTGATGCAAAAGAATGGAAAGGGAGGGAGACATTTTTTCTTCTTGACACAACCAACGTCCCGCTTCTTCTAAAGAATATTCTTTTTCTTTGGCTTTTAAATAAATTTTCCCCAAAGCTCCTGGGCCAATGCCTCGTCTTGGTGTGTTGATAACTCGTTCAAATGCAAGGCCATCGCTGGGGTTGTGAATCCAGCGGAGATATCCAAGCATGTCTCTAATTTCTTGGCGCTCATAAAAATTAATTGACCCTACTACTTGATAGGGAATATGTTCTACCAGAAAGCGTTCCTCAAATTCTCTACTTTGAGCGCTGGTGCGCATTAATATAGCCATGGAAGAATAGGGGTGCCCCTTTTGGTAGGACTGAACGATTTTTTTTATCACGTAAGCAGCTTCTTCTTTAGAATCCCATAGTCCTTGGACTTCGATTTTTTCTCCTCCTTCCCGTTGTGTGCGAAGAATTTTTCCGTGTCTTAGGCGATTGTTTCCAATGAGTTGACTTGCTCCAGACAAAATAGAAGGGGATGATCGATAATTCTCTTCTAAGGGAATGATATAAGCTCCAGGAAAATCTTCTTGAAACCTTAAAATATTTTCAATACTGGCGCCGCGCCACCCATAGATGGACTGATCTTCGTCCCCCACACAAAATAATCCTTCTGTTTGTGCTGCAAGAAGTTTTAGCCAAGAATACTGAAGTCCGTTAATGTCTTGATACTCATCTACTAAAATGTGTCTAAAATATCGTTGCCACTTAGATAAAATAGTTTCGTTCGTTTTTAGCATGTGATAACTTAAAAGCAACAAATCGTCAAAATCTACACTGTTGGTTAATTCTAGTTCTTGTTGATACTGATGATAAAGCGTTAAGATAACTTCGTCGCAAGGTAAAGAAACTTGTTCTGGAAGCCAAGTTTGGCATTTCCATTGACTAATTTGTTGAAGAACGTTTTGACAAGTGTATTGTCGTTTAGCTTTCATGGATTTTAAAAGCTTTGCCATAACACGCCCTTGGTCTTTCGTGTCTAGAACAGAAAATCCCGGCTTTCGTCCCATAAGCTCTGGAGCGCTCTTAAGTAACCTTAACGCTAAACTATGAAAAGTTCCAATCCATAGACTTTTCGTTTGAATAGACATAAGCTGTTCTAGGCGTCCCTTCATTTCTTGGGCTGCGCGATTTGTAAAGGTAACTGCCATAATATTGGATAAGGGGATTTTACGCTTTTGCACTAAATAAGTGTAACGCAATGTTAGTACTCTAGTTTTTCCTGTTCCTGCCCCTGCAGAGATTAAAACTTTTCCTTCTGCTTGAACTGCAGATTTTTGTGCCTCATTGAGTGTTTCAAAAATTCTGGAAAACTCATCAGGTTCCAAATTTTTTAAGGTTTGATTCCTAACTTCAGAATTTTCTGATTTTAGAGTTTCTGATTTTAGTTCAGGGGAAGATTCTTTATTCACAAAGCCACTCCTTTAATAATGTGCTTAACGCGATTTTTTGCTTTTTATTTACGAATAAAATGGATAATACGAGACATGATCCAGAAAAAAAACTCTTTAACGTTTGATTTTTTTGTTGCACTGGCGGGAAGTTCCTTAATAAAACGTGAGGGAAAAGAAAGCGCAAGCTTCTTTAATTTGGGGCGATTCCAACAAAACGTGATGTGAGCGCACACTCGTGCTCGTGTTAAGGCAACATATGCCAGACGACGCTCTTCTTCTAAATTGTTTTCATCTAAACACTGAACATAAGGAAAAAGACGTTCTTCCCACCCTACTAAAAACGTTTCATCAAATTCTAATCCTTTTGCAGTGTGGAATGTTAACATAAAAACCGCCTCTTGAGAAGGCTGAATGTGTAATTTTGTAAATAAATTTACGTGATCTAAGTATTCTTTTAAGGTTTTGAATTTTTGTAATTCTTGTAAAAACGTTTTAAAATTTTCTTGAATAGATATATTCTTATTTCCTTGGTTAAGAAAAAAATCCTCATACCCAGATTCTTGAAAGATTTGCAGTATTAGCTGTGTCAAAGATCCTTCATGTTTCCTCCACTGATTAACCTGGTACAGTAAAGATTTTAAGGGGTGGGGTGCTTTAGGTTCTTTGCATAACAGTCGTGCTGTTTTTTCCCATGGGTGATGGTGATTTTTTGCGGCAGACGAAATTTTTTCTACCGTGCGTTTTCCAATGCCTCTTTGGTGAGTGTTAACAACGTGACAGAATGCTTCATCGTCATTTGGGTTATGTATCCAGCGCAAGTACATTAACATATCTTTAATCTCTTGCTGCTCATACAAGTGCACAGAATCCATAGTTTGATAAGGGATCTTTTTTTTTAAAAAAAATTTTTCAAATTCTTGACTTTGGATGTTGGTTCGCATTAAAACAGCCATACGAGAGTAAGAAAGCCCTTTTTTATGAGCGCAGAGAATTTTTTTCGTTACATAGTCTGCTTCTTTTTCTGGATTCCATACCCCACGTATTTCTATTTTTTTACCTCCTTTTTTCTGGGATCTTAACGTTTTTTTATTTCGCAAACGATTGTTTGCGATAAGCGTATTGGCTCCTGATAAGATTGCGTAAGAAGATCGGTAATTTTCTTCCAAAGGAATGATGTGAGCTCCGGGAAAATCTTCCTGAAAACGTAAAATATTTTTAATGTTGGCTCCTCGCCAGCCATAAATAGACTGGTCTTCGTCACCAACACAAAATAGGCCATCTGCTTGATGAGCAAACAGTTTAAGCCACGCGTGTTCTAGTGGATTGATATCTTGATACTCATCTACTAAAATATGTCTAAACTCTTTTTGCCACTGCGATAAAAGAGCCTTGTTTTCTTGAAGCATGTGGTAACTTAGTAAAAGCAAATCGTCAAAATCTACTCTGTTGGTAATTTCAAGTTCTTGTTGATATTGATAATATTGGGGTAAATAAACAATATTTTCGGTGGCGGGAACATGATGTGGAAGCCAAGTTTGACGTTTCCATCGATGAATATGTTGTAATATGGTTTCGTGTACATTTTCTTGAGAAGGAAAAATCTTGGCCATAATTTGTTTTTGATCTTTTGTGCTCAAAACAGAAAATCTCTTCGTGCGCTTTATGTGTTCTGGAGTGTGTTTTAACAAGCGCAACGCCAAACTGTGAAAAGTGTCAATCCATAGATCTTTTGTCTTGATGGGCATAAGCGCTTCAAGACGTTTTTTTACGCCTTGAGCAGCAAAACGAGTAAAAGTTAATACCATAATGCTAGAAAGAGAAACACCAAGCACTTGTGCTAAATAAGCATAGCGTAAAACCAAAACCCAAGTTTTTCCTGTTCCTGCCCCTGCGGAAACTAGCACTTTCCCTTTTGCTTTTACCGCAGATTTTTGTGCTGCGTTAATAGGGGGAATGCTTAGAAAAAAATCTTCCGTTTTAAGATCTAAAGGAGATACGGTGCTCACAACAAGAACGTGTCATTTATAAACCGATACCTTGAACAGACTCTCGAGAGAAAGAGGGTTCTAGAGACTCCATTTCTTTTTCGATATAGTTGCTGATAATGTCTTCTAGATCTCGAAGATGCGTTGAGAATTTTTCATCTCCATCTGGAATTAATTTCAAATTTATTTTTTGTCCTCGCTTTTGTGCTGACAGCTGATACGCAAGACGTACAACTAAATCACAAGGGGTGACCGTATCTTCTGTGCCATGAACGATTAATCCAGGGTGAGGACAAGGAGCCAAAAAGTCAAACGGATAGAGGTTTGGGCGCAGCGCAACTCCCACAAAACGTTCGCATTCTGGGCGTCGCATCAAAATTTGCATCCCAATCCAAGCGCCAAAAGAATATCCAGCAACCCAGTACCGTGCTTTTGGAAAATATCTGTCGGAAAGCCAATTTAAGCACGCTTCTGCATCGGAAATTTCTCCTTCTCCATTACTAAATGTACCAGTGGATTTTCCTGTTCCACGATAATTAAACCTTAATACGTCGAATTTGCATCGAACAAAGCTTCGGTAAATTGTGAACATGACACTGTGGTCCAATAATCCTTCCCACTTAGGATGGGGGGATGCTAGCAATACTACATTAGAGGACTGCTTAGTTGTATGATAAATTGCTTCTATTTTTCCTTGCGGACCCGGAATCATGAACGTTTGACGACATTTCTACAAATAATTAATGCTTGATCTAATATATTGCATTTTTTTTTACTTTTGTCAATTTATGTTTTTGTTTTTATGAAAAATATCATTTTAATATTTTTTTATTTTATATCCTTTATTGGCAATGCTACTTTGGTTTGAACATTGAATCGATAAATATTTATACCCTGTACTCTTTGTTCAAATTGGAATTAATTTTTAAATACTAAATGTTGATTGTTTGTAGAAAACGGATGTAATATTTAATACGAAAATAGTTTTTAAGGTTTTTAAACTTTTTAAAAAAATTAAATGTTGTTTCTGTTAAAACTTCTGAACAATCACCCTTGAAACTCTGCGCGTTAAAAACTAAAATCAGTAACAAATATAAAGGTAACGAGAATAAGCCGTGAGATTTAAACTTCCCTCTTTGCACTATCATGCGCATCCAAAAGCAGGAAAATGGGAAATGATCCCCTCTAAACCTTTAAAAGGGTGGCAAGATTTTGCTCTTGCATACAATCCTGGAGTGGCTTTTGCTTGTGAAGAAATCATTAACGATCCTCAAAGTGCCTATGAATTAACTAACAAGGGGCATTTGGTTGCTGTTATTACGAATGGAACAGCGGTGTTAGGAATGGGGGATATAGGGCCTCTTGCGGCAAAACCCGTGATGGAAGGAAAATCAGTTTTAATCAAATATTTTTCTGGTTTGGACAGCATCGATTTAGAAATTTCAGAAAAAGACCCTCACAAACTGGTTGAACATATTGTAGCGTTGGCGCCTTCTTTTGGAGCCATTAATCTGGAAGACATCAAAGCTCCAGAGTGTTTTATTGTGGAACACGCGTTAAGAGAACGATTAAATATTCCTGTTTTTCACGACGATCAGCACGGTACAGCCATTGTGGTATGCGCTGCTATACTAAACGGGTTATACTTAAAAAAACTTCCCATTGAAGAAGCCATAGTGGTGGTTAATGGTGCAGGGGCTGGGGCGTTGGCCTGCTTAGGGCTTTTACATCAGTTTGGGGTAAAGAAAGAAAACATATGGCTTTGCGATCAAAATGGTATAGTGCACACAAAAAGAGACAACGTCACAGTCTATAAGGCGCCTTATGCGCGTGATACGCTGCATCGCACTTTGGAGCAGGCATTAAAAGGTGCTGACGTATTTTTGGGGCTTTCAAAAGGACGTCTTCTTACAAAAGAAATGATCGCTGGAATGAATTCTCGTCCTTTGATTTTTGCTTTGGCAAACCCAGTGCCAGAAATTTTACCCGAAGAAGTTTACGAGGTTCATCCTGATGCATTGGTAAGCACAGGAAGGTCAGATTACCCAAATCAAATCAATAATATTTTGTGCTTTCCCTATATATTTAGAGGGGCATTAGAGGTGCGTTCGTCTTGTATCACAGAAGAAATGAAGCGTGCTTGCGTTCAAGAACTTCAACGTATTGCTCAAGAAGGAGAATGGGGGTCTTGTGGTGCCTATGAAGGAACTTTACATCCTTTTGGGACAGAATATTTTATTCCAAAGGCCTTTGACCCAAGATTAAGAGCTCGCCTGCCTATAGCAATTGCAAAAGCAGCGATTAATGCTGGGGTTTCTCTTTTGGGGGAAGAGCAATTACCAGAAATTGAAAGAGAGCTTATCTTAGAAGCGTATGAGTCGCTTCCAACTTTTTGTCGCCTTTGCCTTATTCAAAGCGTTGAAAAGAAATCTTTTTTAAGACCCTCTTTAATTTTTAGTTACGCCTTAGATGCTCAAGATTGCTGGAGCGCTTTTAAAGGAGCGCTTTTAGCTGTGCAAGGTCACCATCTTTGTTCTTTTCAAGTAGTTCATCCAAAGGGAAGCGCCCATGTAAATGATACGCACTTTCCTCAGCACTCGTGGGGGGGGGCGTTACCAAAGACTGCGCACCTTTATGGATTTTCTTGTTTGCCTTCAAACGTTACTGTTAGTCTAAACAGTCAGGCAAGTAACAATAAAAATTCATTATTCCTTTTAGAAGAACCAGATCAAAAGACAAAACTTTATATTACCCGCCTTGTAAAAAAAAATTCTGCACTTCACCAGGCTGTGTGTGTATTAAAAGATGACGATTCTTCAAAAATGACATGGGAAGTTTCTGAAAAGTTTAATCTTCCTTCTGGTCTTTATATTCAAGATGAAACACTTTATATACCAAAAACTACATCACTTCGTGATATGATAGAATCAGCAGCCTTGGTGATAGGGACGCATTTATGAGCGTGAGATCTAAAGGATTAGATTTTTCTGAAGGAAGATTGGTTCAAGTCTTATCCAATAAAATAGCCTCACTTCAAATTCTCTTAGAGAATTCTGAAAATGGCCAGGCACTGACTCAGCTGATTAAAGGATTGTATCCCAGTGAAATTGCTTATTTGCTTCAACACTTAGAAGAAGAACAGCGCCGCAAATGCGTATTGTGGATGAAGTCTCAATTCGATGCAGAAATTTTACTATTTTTATCTCCCTCTTTACGAAAAGAAGTGGTGGATTTATTCGACATTTCTGAGCTCAGCCGAATATTAATGCATTTGGAAAGTGACGATGTGTTAAGTATTTTAAGAGACTTGGATGCGATTCACTATCAAAAAGCTTTAAATGATTTTCCTCCAGAAAAATCTCGTTTTTTTTAGAGCGGTTGCGCTACCCTCAGTGCACTGCCAGTTCTTTGATGCAAAGCGAAGTTTTGATTTTCCCCGATCACTGGAAAGTGATTCAAGCGCTAGAACATATGAGGTCTTATCATACCCCCAGGTTTTATGATGTGTTTGTGGTGGATGATGAGCGGCGCTTTTTGGGATCAATAGAGCTTTCAACTTTCGTTAAATGCCAAGAAGAAGATCTTTTGTCTGAGGTTATGACCAGAAGTGTTCATGCTATTCCCATGGATTGGCGTCAAGATGAGATTACTTTTATGTTTCGTTTGTATGAGCTAATTTCCGCTCCAGTTATTGATAAAGATGCCAGAATTATTGGGGTAATAACCGTAGACGATGTGATGCGTGTGATTGAAGATAAAGTAGCAGAAGACTTTATGCACCTTGGGGGCATTCATGCCTCAGATTTTCATAAAACTGTCAGCAAAACAAGCTTGGGACGGTTAAATTGGTTGTTGATTACAGTGATAGATGCTGTTTTGACTTCTTTGGTGATTCATTTTTTCGAAAAGGTTTTGCATTTCAAACAAGGGTTAATTGTGTTAATGCCCATTGCAGCAGCCATGGGGGGGAACAGTGGTATTCAAGCTGCAACTGTAGCCATTCGCGCCTTGGCAACAAAGGAACTGAATACGTTAAATTCTGTACGGTTTTTGTGGAAAGAGGTAAGCGTTTCTTGTTTTAATGGGTCATTGTTAGGGGTTGGGTTAGGGGGACTGGCATTTTTGTGGTTTAAAGATATTCGTGTTGCTTTGGTTTTGGGGGGGCGGTATTGTTTAATATGTTATGGGCAGGTATAGCAGGAACGTTGTTTCCAATGATTATTGCGCGCCTTTCTGGAGACCCAGCTCTGAGCTCTGGCCCTTTATTAACCACAACAACCGATGTGTTTGGGTATGGATTGTTTTTGGGGTTATCTTATTTTATTTTCAAATTTTAAACTATCCTTCTTTTACAATAGCATAAAAACCATTTATTAAAATTATTTCGTTAAATTTTTATTCTAAGGACAAAAATATCTTGAAAATTGATAAAATCTAACTATACTCTAAGAATGTGGGATAAATGGGGGAAAGTACGTTGACAAAAATGAAAACTCATAGTGGCGCTAAAAAACGTTTTAGACTGACAGCCAGCGGAAAGGTAAGAAGGGGGCATGCTATGAAGCGCCACAATATGCGCAAAAGGCCTACGGATATGAAACGAGATGCTAGAGGCATGTGCATTATGGATGCTTGCGATGCAAAAGTTATAAAGAAGAGTTTTTTGCCTTATGGGCTTGATTAGGAAGAGGTAAATTATGACCAGAGTGAAAAGAGGTGTGACTGCACGGGCGCGCCATAAGAAAATTATAAAAATGGCAAAAGGGTACAGGGGACGTTCTGGCTCTTGCTTTCGTATTGCACTTCAACGTGTAGAAAAAGCTTTGCAATATATGTACCGAGACAGAAGATGCAAAAAGAGAGATTTTAGGGCATTGTGGATTCAAAGAATCAATGCGGCAGTACGTCATCACGGGATAGTTTATAGTGATTTTATGCACGGATTGAGCTTATTACAAAAAGAAGCAGGGGAAGTGTTAAATCGGAAGATATTATCGGATATGGCTGTTCATTCTCCAGAAACTCTTTCGGCGTTAATTGAGCGAGTAAAAGCTGTTATTCCTGGACATCGGTGCGTTAAGGGATGGACGGAGTTATGATCGAGGTTAGCGGTAAAAAGCTTAAACAATATATTGAAGAATTAGAGCAACTTGAAGAGAGGCGGATTCAAGTTGTTGAAGAAACAAAAGAGGTTCTTGCAGACGCTAAAGGAGAAGGTTTTGATATAAAAATTATCAAAAAAGTGCTTCAAATTCGTCGAATGAAGCCGGAAAAATTTTCAGAACAAGAAGCTCTTTTACAAACTTATATCGATGCTCTTTTAGAGGAAACAAGTTAAGGGGGCAGTTTGTTCGACTTTTTGGTGCTCCTGGTAGATTTTTTTATCCTTCTAAAAATCTACCAATTTTTCATATTTTGTTTAATTTAATAAGGTTAAGAAAAATTTCGGCTGCTTAAAAATGCTAATGCATGGTCTAGCGCATCAATCGAAATATTGTGAGCTGCGTTTGGGTCGATCCATTGTTCTACGGAAAGCCGATTGTTGAACAAATCTTTATAGGTTAGATGCATTGCTTCCAAAGGAACAACATCGTCTTTTTTTCCATGATATAACCAAAAGTCTGGAAAATACACAGGGACAGTCCTAATTCTGTAAAACCCTGAAAATCCTAATACCAAAGCGCAAGGCATGTGAAATAACCCCAAATGACAAGCAAGTGCAGCACCTTGGGAAAACCCTGCAAGAATTAACGGAAGTGGATCTTCAATCAAAAACTGAAAGCGTTTAGAGACATTTCTTGCTGATCGTTCAATAGCATACTGTAAGGTAGAAGAATATCCTTGTGTATCAATCAAATCTTTTGAATGAAAAGCTGACAAGGAAAACCACTGGCGACCTTTACCTTCAAGATGACCTTCAAAGGGCTCATGACCGTCAGGAACTATAATAGTTATATTTGGATTTTTTTTTTGAAAATATTCTGCGCACTGAGTTAAATTTTCTCCGTTAGCTCCATATCCGTGAAAAAAAACAAGGCGCGCTTTTTCTGTTTGAGGGGCCTGAAAAACAAGATCATTCATAGAACTTAAAGCCTTTAATTTTTGGAAACCTCCCTTATATGAATTCATGATACTTAAAAGATCTAAGAGATCAAGAGCCTTAAAATTTTTTACTTTAACTATATTTTTATTACATCCTTTGCTTTATGCAAAATAAGCAGTACTCTAGAGCGTAAAAATTTGTTATTATGTACGAAGAAGGTAAAATTTGTATTTATTAAAAAGGTTGAATGATTGAAACGCTTTCAAAAGTATATTTTTCGCGCTTTATTTAAGTATACGCTTCTTTTTTTTCTTGGCTTGAATGCGCTTACATGGTTTGTTCAATTTTTTAGAATCAGTAAGGGGATTTCTGGAAGAGGTGCATCTTTATCAAACGTTGCTGTATTATCTATAATAAGCCTAGTGCCGATGATGTACTACACTTTGCCTATGGCGCTAATTTTGGCTTGCGTGTACCGATACACATACTTTGTTCAAGACAGAGAAAGAGACATCTTATACAGCGCAGGAATCGGGCCATGGAGCTTGGCTTGGCCTAGTGTAAAACTGGCCCTTTATTTTATAGTCTTTCTATATAGCGTAGGATTTTTTTGGGGGCAAAAAGTTGCACGGTACGTTCAAATTGAAGAAATGAAACTAAGGCAGGTTATGCCGCATCATTGGCTTACTCCGGGAGTATTTTTTTCTATAGGGGATGCAACACTTTATATTCATAACAAAAAAGTTGATGGAATACTGGAAGGAGTTTTGTTGCATGAACCAAAACCGAAACGTACCATTGTCTTTTCTGGAAAATATGGAAGTATTAATCAAGATAATCAGGATCTTATTTTCACTCTTTATCAAGGAACATGCCATGTTTTTATGCATAACAGTCGAAAAGCACCTTACGTGATGTCTTTTAAAACGTATATTGTGAGGATACCTCATCATAAAAAAATTTCTTTGCCTTCCCCAAAACCCCAGGGAGTGGAATTTGTTGAGCTTTTAAAACATGTTCAAGATGGTGATGCCAAGATGCCTTGGGTTCGGGAATTGTATACGCGATGCTTTTCTCCTTTATGGATGATTCCCAATGTTTTATGGATTGCATGGATAGTTCTTTCTGGTCAAAGTATCAATATAAAATCTTACTACAGATATGGAATTCTTTTTTTAGGATTGATTATTTTTCAAGCTATTCCTTTGGGGGCGGTTTATGTTTGGCACTTCTGGGGGCGTGTGCGCAGATTTTTTGGTTTATTCCCGGAATTTTATGGATAAGATTAATGCTTCAAAATCGCACAGGAGTGGCGCGTGTTTCCGATAACTTTTAGGTATAATATAAAAAAATTTTTTAAAATCTTTTGGATTCGTTCTTTTATTTTTTTGTTTTTTCTTTGTCGTTGAATTGATTTTTATAAAAAAAAATCTTAGTGTTCAAACCAGCGTTATGGAACAGTACGAGTACTTATTTTTAAAAGTGTTGATATTGATTAACAAACTTTTTCCTTTTATCATATTTATTTCTGCAATATTATGGATATTAAGACTGAAAAAATTGCGTACTTGGTCTATTTTTCAGTGTGCTGGGGGGTCTGTTATTCAAATTTTAAAAGGGCCTACTTTTGCAGTGATTTTCATAAGTTTATTTGAATTACTCTATTGGGGACCTTGGTGCCATAATATGATGGAAAAAGCTTGGAATATTCAAAAAAAGAAATTTATTGGGTACAACCTCAATCGCGATGGAAATTTATTCATTTACCCAACAACGTAAGTTGTATCTTACATATTCCTGATGCGCACATGGAACTGTTTTTTTTTAATAAAGACTTTACTTTACAAAAGTATTTGTATGCAAAAAAAAATTTTTTGTACATCCAGGAAAGTTAAGGCTTCAGCAGGTTTGGTCGATGCCTATAGGCAAACATCCAAAGCTTTTACCTTCTTTAATCTTAGATTTTCCTTTTCTATCTTACCAAAGCCAAGGGAAACATCCGTTTCTTATGTCTTTCTTGGAACTAAATACTCTTTCTCATAACGTGTTTTTATCCCAAACAATTTTATTAAGACGACATTATTTTTTATCTAATACTGTATGGTTTTGTTTACTTCTTCCTTTTGCTTCTGCTGTACTGGGTGGATATCAGCGCTCTATATACAAATATATATCAAGAATTTTTTTTGGAACTGTAATGTGTTTTTTGCTGTTTTTATTTAAGGAATGGAGCTGCATGATAAGCTATGCCATGACAGGACACTTCCTAAGCTATTGTATCACCTGGTTTGTTCCTTTGGTAACTGCTTTGCTTACTCTATCTTTATGGATTTCAAAGGCGGAATTGTAAGAACCTGTCTTCACAGTTAAGCCAACCGACGAATTAGTAGCATTGAATGGGGGATTATAACTTTGTATTTCTTCGGTTGAACGCCTATTTCATAATCGGCCAATCGCCCAAAATGTATCTCTACCCCCTATCTTTTCGCTAAAATTGCCTAGCTCGGCGTAATATAGTAATTTAGGTTAAATCGGACATTTTAAAGAACCGCGAAATAGCATCAAATAGAGCATTGAAATTTAGTATATTGTCCCCCTCTTCATATTAGCCCAGAATTTCTCTTTTGGATTCAAATCACAAGAGTAAGGAGGTATAAAAATTATACTGCATTTTACAGATTCTATTTATTCTCTACCTCTCTTGGATTTATGAAAATAGGCATTATCCATAATAACACCTTGACCAGGCTTTAGTTCCTTGATCAAAAATTTTTCTCCCAAGTCCGTTAAACCTCATTGGTGCTATCAGCGTGTTATTAACCAAACC
Organism: Holospora elegans E1; assembly: GCF_000648275.1. Classification (NCBI taxonomy): domain Bacteria; kingdom Pseudomonadati; phylum Pseudomonadota; class Alphaproteobacteria; order Holosporales; family Holosporaceae; genus Holospora; species Holospora elegans. Next base: position 15,979 of record NZ_BAUP01000043.1, read on the forward strand.
GGCAATACTATATACCAAATCACACTGAAAGTGTTGGACTAATGCGTTGAAAGTAGTCATTGACACAGACAAGATCCATGGCGATGTTGTCCCAGGTTTGGTCGAAAAAATGCAGCATACTCTTACAAAACTCTTTGGCAGAGACGAAAAATCGATTATTTCGCACATGTTCATTCTTCGATGGGGTCAGGTTGGGGGGCTATAAGGGGGCAAATAATGCACCTCAATCCCCCTTTCTTTTGCTGCTTTTTGGGTATCTTTGCTTGTAGAGGCCTTGATCCAAGATCAGGTGAATGTTAGGCGCCTTTGGAAAGCGTCTTTCAGCGGATCAAAAAAGTTGCATTCAAGAGGATGAAGTATTATATAGCTTACAAGAAACTATTCCACATTTAAGCCAATCAAGTCTTCATCGTTGCTTAAGGCGTCATGGCGGCTCTGTATTGCCTAAAAAAGAACTATCTATTTCTGCTGATAAAAAGAAATTCAAGCACTATCCTAGTGGTTATTTTCATATGGATATTGCAGGAGTAAGGACAGCTGAAGGTAAGCTATATTTGTAGGATAATAAAATAGAACATCAAAGTTTGCATATACAGAGCTTCTAAAAGTCAGACTAAAATGAGTACTGCAGCGGTTTTGCACAACCTTATTAATGCTGTACCTTATAAAATACACAAAGTCCTTACAGATAACAGAATTCAATTCACCACCCATGATCATCATAAACATGCATTCACTCATATCTTTGAGCGTGTTTGTAATGAGAAT
>NZ_BAUP01000042.1:0-3422 GCF_000648275.1 Holospora elegans E1
ACACTACCTCTTCAAACATAAAAAAAATAAGAACCTGCGTTCACAGTTAAGCCAACCGACGAATCAGTAGCATTGAATGGGGGATCCATAACGTTGTGTTCCACTGATTGAACGCCTATTTCATAATCGGCCAATCGCTTAAAATGATTTGATTTAGCCAAGCAAATGTTCTCTCTACCCCCCCATTTTTTTGCTAAAATTGCCCGCCGGCGTAATACGTGCCGAAACCTCTACGGTCTTCTTCAATATGTTTTGAACAAATTATTCGAACGTTTTTACGATAACCAGTATCTGGGCATACGCCTTAAAGCGATGAGTATTTTTGCACCTTACCTTATCAAACATCTTGCATCCCGCAACAGTGTGAACCTTCACATGAAAACTAAGCCCTTAGGGGGGGATCCGTGACACTATGGCGTTTACGCCCTTTGACCTTTTTTCCCACATCAATCCCTTGATTTACAGCTTTTTCCGTTGTTTTTTAACTTTGTAAATCAATTATCGAATTGGCGTTTCGTTCATTGTTTATCCGACTGTTTTCCACAAGATTCCTTGTCATTTTCTCTCCAATTCCGCTTTGTCTTGCTTGCATGTAAAACCTGTACACACTTTTCCAATGGGCTATTCTTGCGGAAAAAAGTGCCACTGACAGCCCGTCTTTATAAGATAAAACTCCCCGTTAGTAAGCGTTCTCTTACGTTTTTTATCATAATCCCCTATATCAAAATGAAATTTTTATTAAATCTCTATTGTGTGCCACTCAAATTTTTCGGATAGGGCATGTTCAGATCTTATTTAAATTATGAAGACAGATTCTGAGTAAAAAACGCATCTACTGGAGGACAATCTACCAAAATAGGACTTTCGTTATAAAAAAACGCGAGGCTAAAACTGTGTAATTTTAAAGAACTTGCTGAACAATCCAAAAAAAGATTTTCCATACACATTATCACCAATAATAGGGTGACCAAGGTGACTTAAATGCGCGCGAAGCTGATGTTTTCTTCCTGTATGCAAAGAAAGCTCTAACCAAGAGTAGTCAAAAGGAACTCTGTAAACACCGCGTCGAAAATACTCAGTATGACAAACTAAAGATTTAGGAGTTTCTGGGAGACAAACTCTTGTACCAAAAGGGTGATTCACAAGGGGAAAACGAATGTGCCCTTGATCTTTCTGAACCCGCCCATGAACCAAAGCCCAATACCGTTTTTGAATTTTTCGTTCTTTCATCAGCTTACCTAATGCCGAAGCTGAACAAGGAGTTTTTGCTATAATTAGTGCACCACTAACAAATTTGTCTAAACGATGAACAAGATACACAGGGCAACCCGCCCATTTTGACATAAGGTCATCTACGCTTAACGTCTGACTTGTTCCTTTTTGACAAGGAATTCCAGCGGGCTTTCTTATAATCCAAAAATCTTCATGGGTATAAATAATCCAACGCGAAACCTTTTCTTGCCAATACGCGCACAACTTTTCTTTAGAAGGTTCAAGAATGCTCATTTTTTTTAACCATCCAGGATACACATAAACCTCATCAATTTGCGATAATCGATAACTTGATGAGACTTTTTTACGATTAACACGAATATCTCCCGTGCGCAAAGCTTTTTGAATGGCAGAGTAAGAAATTTGAGGCCATTCGTAATGCACCCACTTGTCAATCCTTTGATCTAGGCGGGTCACGGAAAAGTAAGATTCTTGATTCATACACTTATATAAAATACACGAGCATCTTAACTTTATCATATTCTAAAAAAATTCAATTATTGTTTTTAATAAAAAAACACTTCAATTTTTACCCAAAATATTATTCTAAGAGACGAAAGTAAATGTTTTTTTATTCTATTGCTATTGTTTTTAAAATTAGATTTTTTTTTCTAAGAATCTACCGTCCTTACTTAACGATAGATTTAGATTTATTAACTTTTTTTAAGAACAAAAAATTAGTGGACTCTGGAACGTTTTGCAAGGCCTTGATTGTATTCTTTTTCGTATCAAAAAATAGGATAAAAAGAGAATTACCGCTCTTTCTATCCCAAGTCGTAAAGTTGTAATATTTTTTTAAATCAACAAAAAAATCTTAAAATTTAAAATTTTCTCTCTGATTCGGGTAATTAAATTATTTAATCTTTTTGATTTTCTTAATTTTCTTGAAGATTAGATGGAGAAAGAGCTTGTTCAACTAAACTTTCACATCTTTCTCTAATTTCCTTTAATTCTTCTGGATTATATATACTTCCGGCTTCTCTTCGAATGTTCTCATTTTTCTTTTCTCTGATTTTTGAGCAGATCTTTTTTTTCTCTTCTACTACTAATTCAAAAAAATCTTCTTGAGAAATATTATATTTTTCAGATAAGACAATAAAAGCTTCTTTGATTAGACTCAGCTTCTCTGAATCAGGAATTCTATAAGTATTGACTATATCACTTACTTTTTCTAACGTTTTATACAATTTGTCCAAATCTGAATTACGATAATCCCGGACGTGTTCTGGCTTTATAAAATAAGTTCTCCAATCTTCTTTAAAGTCTTCAAAATCTCTCAAAACTGATCCAACGTTCTCTTTTCCTGAAAATCCTTCTTGCGCATTTATAAGAAAAAACCCAAAAAGTAATAAAAAATTTTTAAAATAATTCATATTTTTATTTTTCTTAGCAAATTACAAAATGATATTACTATAAAATCATTTAAAAAAGTATTTTTTTGAGCCCCTTAACCAAAGATAGCGTGATTAATTTTCAAAGTTTTATTAACGTGAAGTGCCACAGAAATACGCAGTGTTCCCTTCAGCATTTCAAGTTATCGTGTGTTTGCAAGGGGGGGCGAAATTTTGCAAACCAATAGAGGTGAGGAGCGTTATTTTGTTCAATGAAAAACGTTTTATCTTTTCCCTGAAAGAGGCGGGGGCTTGGAATAATTTTCTGCCCAATGATCTGCGCAATAAAATAAAATTTTCCATTTTTTAATTGTTCAAAAAGTCGTTTGAATGTTTGACTCAAGCGATCACCAAATTCCCAATCGATAAGCCCTGCACGATCATAGACTTTAAAAATCCAAGCTTTAAAAATCCAAATTTTTTGCTATCTTTTTTTTTAATAATACCAAATTCATCGACTTCCATGACACTACCGTTGTCTTCTGGGGGGGCTCAATTTTGGCGCATAGCTTTGATTATAAGGTGCCGCCCCTACTTCAAAACAACGCTTGCTCTGACACAAAAACGCTGATCGCTTCGGTTCGTTGAAAGGACGCTTGCGTATAAAACAAGGACTTGGAGCTTGTCTTTTTCGGACATACCTCGTGAAATTTTTTCCACATTTTTTATTATTTGTACCGCAGCCCCCTCGAACAAAACCGCTTTTAAAGAAATTTTAACATTCACAAAATTTACATACAATCTTTTTTAGAGACTTTT
>NZ_BAUP01000041.1:0-4374 GCF_000648275.1 Holospora elegans E1
AAAGAAACTGCATGGCTTCAAAATTCCATTATTTCAATTTACATGAGATCTAGAGAAATCTTTTATTAAAACATTAATTATTATTTCAGGAGGGGATTTCAATGCTGTTAAACATTTATTTTGACACCTTCAACACTTATGGGGGAATGGCTCTGGGGGGAGGTTATCGGAACAACTCCCGCGATAAACATTGCAAAAAACACCGCTTTGCATTGCGCCGTCTATCAAAGAAATCCTGTAAAAAGTCTTGCCAGCCAATGCCTGGCAGAGGCCTCCTTGCAAGGAGCAGGCCTTATCAGAAGGACGCGTCAAGATGGAAGTATAGATTATTAGTCCACGGGGCGATTTCCATGCGTCTGCGGTCAATTTTCAGGCTATAAATTTTGACCATACAGATAATAAAGCAAGCGCTTCTTGCGGAAGCGCCACTATAATAATTTAGGTTGAATTGGGTGTGATTTTTTTTGTTACAATAAAAGGAGAATGACAAAGAGCTACAGTAACGATTTAAGATAAAGAGTAATAGAATATTTAGATGAGGGAAGCAGGTAGATGAGGGAAGCAGGTATATCAAAGCATTGAAACTATTTTAAAATAAGTGTATCAGCGACAGACAGGCGGTATAGAAAATTGGCATAGAAAATGCAGACAAGAAGGCAGGTGTTTTCTCTAAGAGAAGTGGTGGCTCAAAAAAAAGATTGACTTAGAGAAGCTTAAAGAGCGCGTCAAAGAAAACGAAGATATAACATTGAAAAAAGCTGCTCAAGAATTTAGGGTACAATCAGTTTTAGTAAAAAATAATTAGGCTATAGCTAAAAAAGACTTTTCCTACGGGAAAACAAGCAAAGAAAAGCGAAGTCAGTATTAATAATCGATCAAAAATAAGCGCATCCAAGTCTTGTATATTGATATTGATGAAAGCGACATCGATAGGCTATGTGCAAAGACAAAAACTGGGGCAGAAACAGTGAAAAGTTGGTTAGCAAAAGAGTGGGAAATATTATCAAAGAACAAAGAGTATTTCCGGTTTGGTTAATAACAAGCCGCTAGTACCAATGAGGTTTAACGGACTTGGGTTAGAAAAAATTTCTGATCAATGAACTAAAGCCTGGTCAAGGTGTTATTATAGATAATGCCTCTTTTCATAAATCCAAGAGAAGAATTAATAGAATCTGTAAAATGCAGTGTAAAATCACTATACACCTATGATATACTTTTCCTTTTCTTAAAAGGCATATTATATGATTATTTATCAATGGGAATTGGTATTACTTGCATTCTTTGGTATCATTCCGACTTTTTTCTTACGTTTCTCTGGTGCCTTTAACTTATCTACCACTCTATTTTTCAGGTGCTTTACCCAAGACATCAATGCAGTTCTGGATATCCTATACGTCGGCTATTTTACTGATCTTATGTTTTTTAGCTGAGTATTACAGCCTGCAATTCTGCAATGTTCTCCCCAACAAAGCATCTTTTTCAATCCGTTTTAAACTTTGAGGTGCAAATTCAACAATATTATCTTCTATTAATTTCGACACACAAATTATTCTTTTTCCTTATAATTTTTCATTATAAATTATTATACTCTCTTCCTCAAATGTATGTAGCTCTGTTTATTATAGTGATGGGATTTGGTATAAGTAGCAAAAAAGAAAAAAATATTTTAAAAATAAGTTATGTATTTTTTAATATGCAGTATTGTTTATTAAAAAATTTACGCTATTTTGATAAAATGATCAATGTAAAAACAACGTATATATAAAAATGTTAAAAAAATTTATTTTTATGTTTTGTGTGCTTGCTATTATGAATACAGCAGCACAGGCTATACTGAATAAAGAATTAGAATCGGAAATCACCCCTATTATAAATAAATACAACGCTTTCACTGATGATTATATTAATAAAACAGAATATAATAAAGATTACAATCAAAATCTAAATAAATATAAAAAAAATATTTCCATGTTTAGTAAAATATTTATAGACATAGTTAAAAATAAACAAACTTTAATAACTTATACAAAAAAAAAGAATTATATGAAAAAATTATTTTAGATTTTAAAAAGTTTTTAGAACAAACAGCAAAAAAAATGATCGAAATGAATTTTTGGACTAGTGATGGGGTAGAGACTGTGCTGATGCACGGAGTTTCTATTTTTTTTGATGCTATGAAAAGATCAGATGCATATGAAACATATATAGCCAAACGTATAGTAGAGCGCAATAAAGAAAAATATAAAAAAGAACAATTAGACTTATTAGATAAAACATACAGGGATGAACTCTCTGGGATAAATTTTACAGAATTAGGTGGCACTGTTAAAGTTATGAGAAAATCGAATACCCCAGAAAATAATACGATCCTTTCAGATATTAAGTTAACTTTTGAGTCTTACGCTGAAGCGCTTTTTTCAATTACTGGGGTTACAAAAATAGATCCTAGTGATTCGTTCGTAAAAGAAAAAATAAAGTTCATAACAAGTAAAGAAATACAAAAAAAGCAAGAGGAATTTCGTTTATACGTTACTAAGATATCAAAGCAACAAGCTCAGGAAGTGCAACAACCTCTACAAAAAAAACAAATTCAGCACACACGACAAACTCCGCCAGTGCAGCAAGTTTTGCAAATACAGCCAAAACCACAAAAAGCTCAGGAAACAGAATTAACTCAGCCAATATTAGAAGGTTTGAAGGGACAACAAAATTTGCAGACACAATCACAAACAGAATTCAATCAACAAACGCAACAGAATCCACCAAAGAAAAAAGTTTTATCAAAAAAATTTCAGGATTTGTAAAAAAAGTAGTAAATTAAGAGAGATTTTAATCGCCTATTCATAAAACAATATATGAAATTTTTAGTGCTACAAAAAGAATCTAGGATTTTTTTACAGTATAGCGCACGTAATGCAAAATGGTTATACATTTCAGTCACGAAAGAGTTTCTCTATAGTACTTTGCTTTTTTCTTCGATACCTCCGCTTTGGCCAATTTGTGTTCAGCGGGGGTAAGATCAGGAGGCAAGTAAAGTAAGTTCTTAACTAGCCTTTTCCAGAGCCTCTTTCATCTTTTCCCCTTTACAAAAAAGCTAAGAAGCACCTCACTTAATACCATTTTCCGATACTAAATGGACAAACGAAGCGGTACATATACTTTTTACAATTGTATTTTTTAACGCGCGCACAAACTCGCAAATCACCGCTTCACAGCCCCAAGGGGTTCGTAAATCTTGTTCGATAGGATAGTGTTTTTTATATAGAGCCACAATCTTTCGACCGGGTTAAGCTCTCGTGAATATGAAGGAAGATAAAAAATAGTAATATTGTCAGGGATTTTTAAAGCCTTGGATTTATTCTATCTTGATCCACTCATGATCAACGCAATTATTATACGGACACTCCTTTACACGCTCAAATAAAAATACGTTCATATGCTCAGTATCGAGATCAGGTAAAATTAGACTAAAATTACTGCCGTCATTAACGATAACTGCGCTATAAAGATATACCAAATCAAACTGAAAATGTTGGACTAATGCGTTGAAAGTTGTCATTGCGGTCGACAAGATCTATGGCGATGGTGTCTCAGGTTTGGTCGAAAAAATGCAAAATACTCTGGCAAAACTCTTTGGCAGAGAAGAACAATCGATTATTGCGCACATATTCTTCTTCGATGGGGTTCAGGTTGGGGCAAGGGAGGGCAAATAATGCACCTCAATCCCCTTTTCTTTTGCTGATTTTTTGGTATCTTTACTTGTAGAGGCCTTGATCCAAGATCAGGTGAATGGTTAGGCGCCCTTAGATAAGCGTCTTTCAGCGGATCAAAAAACGTCTTCAAGGTTTTTAAGGAACACCACCTGTCAAATCCAAGGCTCTCATCAGGTTCATGCGTGTAGGTCGTCGTGGAAATGGGGGTGCCTGACAGGTGATTTTCGTTGCCATAGTGGGGGGCACGCCATCACCAAACAGGATGAGCTCATCCTTCGGCGGTATTGTCATCACCGTTAAATAAAGGCTTCCTGCTTGGCTGGCTGCCTTTTTAAATGAAAAATTATGGGCGTGCAGCCACGACGTCTTGCCTTAAATCGTCTACGCGCTGCTATAGGGTTCAAGAACATGAGCGCAGACATCGCTTACTTTCATATACGTCGTGGCCCAAATGCGCGATAAGTTCCGACATGACAACTGATCGTCATTCAGAAGAGCCTTAGCAATTTGACGATCTCCACCCTGATAACAAAACTGCCTTAATCCTATCTGCTGCGTTCTTAACGCAACACGATCTTCTTCTTTCAGAAATCTTTGCATAAAAAAAATTATTAACACATAAAATTAAACTTTTAAACTATTTCATTCAGCATGAGTATAT
>NZ_BAUP01000040.1:0-4974 GCF_000648275.1 Holospora elegans E1
AGGCTCTTCTGATTGCGATCGTAGAAGAGTATAAGGAGGATCAAAAGTTAATGGTGTAAAGCAAGGGCTCTGTGAGCAAGCTAAATACTTCACAAACAGCAGAACTTATCGCACATTTGGAAAGCCATAGCGTATATGAAAGCAAGCGATATTTGTGGCTCATGTTCTTGAACCCTATAGCTGCACGCCCATAATTTTTCATTTAAAAAGGCAGCCAGCCAAGCAGGAAGCGTTTATTCAACGGTGATGACAACACCGCCGGATGTTTGGTGATGGCGCGCCAACATGGCAACGAAAATCACTTGTCAGGCACCCCCATGACACGCATGAGCCTGATTGGAGCCTTGGATTTGACATGTGATGTTCCTTAAAAACCTTGAAGACGTTTTTTGATCAGCTGAAAGACGCTTATCCAAAGGCGCCGTTCTACCTGATCCTGGATCAAGGCGGAAAAAGAAAAGGGGATTGAGGTGCATTATTTGCTCTACCTATAAGCTCCAACCAGAGAAGAATGACAATGTGCGCAATAATCGATTGTTCGCCTCTGCCAAAAAGTTTTGCAAGAGTATACTGCATTTTTTTGACCAAACCTGAGACACCATCGCCATGGATCTTGTCGACCGCATCAATGACTACTTTCAACGCATTAGTCCAACACTTTCAGTTTGATTGGGTATAGCTTGAAATTTTATTAAGGTTATGTTAAAGTCAAAAAGAGGAATATAAATTACTTTTTGAGTATGAAAAAAATTTTTTAATTTTAATAGTAAATGTTTTGAGTGGCTTTTTTTTCGAAAGCACTGCTAAAAATTTTCAGGGTAAATCGTCTAATTTTCAGCAAGATTCAGAAATGAGTTCCGATGAAGAAATAGTGCTTAGTTCCCAACAAGGCTCTGATGAAGAAAGTGTATCTGGTTCTCAACAAGGCTCTGATGAAGAAAGTGTATCTGGTTCTCAACAAAGCTCTGATGAAGAAAGTGTATCTGGTTCTCAACAAAGCTCTGATGAAGAAAGTGTATCTGGTTCTCAACAAAGCTCTGATGAAGAAAGTGTATCTGTTTCTCGGAAGGATTCAGAAGTGAATTCTGATTTTTTTGATCAAGAAAACCAGGAGGCAAGACTAAGAATAGGTACATTGGGTAATTTTGATTTTTCTAATTTTTTGAAGTTAGACTTAGAAAAGAATCGTGAGCTTTTTGCTGATGTCTACAAAAGCAAAGGTTTTTCAGTGAGTTGTATTGATCGAAACATAATGTTGTTTTCAGAACCACTATATAGAAATATAGATGGTCTTATAAAGCTTTATACTGAGAATAGTTATTCTGGGAGTGTACCTTTTCAAGTTAGTAATTTTGAAGCTAATTTTTCTCAAGGGGCTCCAAAATTAGAGATAATAGATACCGAAATTAATGAAAATGCTGAGGGGCTAGTTCTTAGAACAGATAGGCAAGAGATTTCTGATACTGGAAATAGTAGAGAAGTTCGTGCAGTTCTAAGCGATTCTTTGGGGGAAATCTCTTCGCAGAGTGTTTCAAAGATTGATGAATCTCAAGAATCTGACAAATAGTTTTATTTTTGAATTTTTTTGTAAAGAAGGGCCACCAAATTTTATGAATTTTTCCGTAAGAGCGTTCTGTTTTTTAGGAATTAATCGTATCTGTTACTGTAATTTTTGAATCTGTTTTTTTTTAAAATGTCAAAAAAATATGAGGGAGCGATAAAAGAAGGAAATAGTGTTGTATTGTAATACAATTGTATATCAAAAAAAGATTTTTTTAGAAATCGTTATTTAGCAAACTCTAAGGTTAAATGTCTTTTTTTTCTGTTTCTGCGCAACACAACACTATTTTTATTCTTTTTTTATCTAATCTTTTTTTATCTAAGATTTACAGATTATTTTTAATTGAACTAGAATGTATTCACGAGATCCAAGTTTAGCATGGGGATGTTGTTTTCTTGAAAGAATTCGTTCACTTTTTCATCGCTGAGATTTTCTGAGTTTTTCTCATAATCGTACACTGGATTAGATATTTCTTGTTTTATCCAGTCCGAAAGTTCTTTTATGCCTCCCGTATAATTTTTAGTAACTTCGTCCCATGCAGCCAAAAAATTAGAATTTTTTGTCTTACCATCATGAATTATACTCACAAGTGGAGTGCAAATATTCGATAAAGTATTTTTTACTGTGAATTTATTAATATTTTTATCAAAAAAATCATAAAAACTTTCTATAAAATTTTGAACCTTTTGACTATAGTCTTGGTCAGAAATTTGTTTAATACTTTCTTTTATTTTTGATTTAAAATTTCTAATAACTGATCTGAGTTGAGTCGGATTATTAAAATCCCCTAAAATTCTTGCTAATTCGTTTATTGCTTGTGTATTTTCTTCACTGCTTTTGGCCTCTTCTTGTAATTTTTCTAATTTTTGTTGAATTAATATCATTTCTTTCCTTACTTCAGATTCAAGTTTTTTGAAATCAAATTGACTATTGAACTTTTGATTACCGTTGATTATTGCACTTCCTAACTTATAAAAAATTCTTTCAGGATTAGTTCCTCTAGATTTTTTAGAAAAAACAGTATTTTTACGTAATTTTTTACTTCTTGTAACATGCTTTGATCTGAGAATAATCCATAAACTGTGCTTAAACTATCAAATCCTTCTTTTGCTGCGCGCTTGATCTTTTGAAGATCTTGCTCATTAACGGGGCTTTCATTGGCTGGTTGCTTTGGGGTATTTTTTGCTTCAAGAGCGGCCATTTCATTTCTTTTTCTATCATTTTCTTCGTTTATTATCCTTTCTCTTTCTTGCTTATTCATCCTAGTTTCGGCTTGAGCAAACTTAGTATAAAAACTTAATCCTTGGGGGTGTTTTTTCAGGTGCGTAAGCTCTAGAGAAAGTAAAAAAGATAAAAAAGCAACCATCTGATTGGCTTTTTTTTCTTCAGCTCCCTTTGATTCATCAAAAAGCTTTCTTGGTAATTCACCACTGTTGTTTGAGTACCCATTGTTATAAAAATCTTTTAGTTCAAATATTTTATCTACTATTGCATCGTGATCTTTGTTTTTTAACACAAAATCTTTTACTATCTCTACTTTCGAAATAGAACTATGTTTCATAAGTAGACAGGCTTCTAAAATATCTTTTTTTTGATATGTGGGACTAACAGTACCGAAATAGTCCACTAATTTAGGACTATTAATATGTTCTTTTGATACTATTTCACGTATTTCTTCAGGACTTATAAATCCAAATTCGTTGATGTATTTCTTGAAACCTTCCACCGTTTCTACCAATCCCGGTTCTTTTGTGACATTTCCAAAACTTTGGTTGGCATCAATGTACTTTTTAAGTATTTCAGCTTTTTCTTTTGAAATTACACATCGAGAAAAGGCTTTTTTTGTAAACTGGTTTTTTTGAAAGTCTTCCTCACGAAAGGTTTCTAAATTTTTTAGATCCTCCATCCGATTTACTATCGATTTTAGTTTATCCCAAAACATTTCAGAATGTTCAAAATTAGTAGGTTTTTTGAGCAACATTGCTAACTCAAGAGAAAAAGCGGAATATCCAGTATCTGTCGTTAAAAAAAAGTAAATCATTCCAAAAAATACTTTATTTTTTATTTTTTTCATTTGCTTAAGGTTCACTAGTTTTATTCTTCTATAGAATAAACCAAAAAGACAAATAATTTCTATATTCGAATAAGTTTTTCAAATATATTTTTTTAATAAGCAAATAAGTATTTGAACGAAAGACAATCATAGAGGGAGGAGTTACGCACGATAATCGTTTATTTATTAATTCTGTTTTTTGGATACTGAGAACTTAAGCGCAATAGAGAGATTCCCCCTGATTACGAAAAACGGAAAAATGTTCATCACAGACTTTGGGAAGAAAATTTAGAGCAACTAACTAATGATCCAAATTGCAAATAAGGTACATATGGCAGTATATGCGCAAGGTGTGCTGGTCAAAATTATTGTCACTAAAAGGTTCCAGAGCTGATTGTACTTAAGATAATATATTATTCACGCACTGTCAGTAGAGCATTTAATCGATGACAAAACATGCGATACAGATTAGTATTATCAATTGCGCAGAACAAATCAATGTTTACGACTTGTCGACTTATCATTACCATTGTATATGGTGCGCGCTATACTCCCCCTCACTTTTTTTCAGGTAGTTTAAAAGATCGCTGAAATCAAAGAATAAGAGTTTATCTCTGATCCACCTGAGTCCCCTTGTGAAGTATGAATAACAAAGGCGCTCTGACTGTTTTTTTTGTAAGCACATTCTTGTGTAAGGCCCGTTATAGAAGCGTATAAAATAGCAACAGCGACAATGGTCATAAGTTTGGAAAGTCTTCCCAAATCTTTCATAGGGGGATTTTCAAGGTTAACCCCTTGCGTTTTCATAGTTCTGAACAGCCGTTCAATGTCCCATCTTTGTTTGTTTAGTACCCGGTCTTTATCTTGGGCAAATGACAAGGTACGCATCTTTGATCTTTTTACCTACGATACCCCCCCTAGGATCATCCAGCATGTTACAGATGGCGGCTTTCGTCCGTATTTAGGTGAGTAAAAAAATCCTTCAAAGGCTTTTTAGAGGTGCCGAAGTTGGCCAATGGATTATCTTTTATACGGATAAAAAAAGGGATCTTATGGTCACGCAAATAAGTCAAACAAATAAGTCACACAAATAAGTGATCCAATCTTTGCCCACAAATTCGCGATCAGCTGAAAAGGAGAAAATTTTATCGAACCCAAAGATTTCCTTAAATTGGTTTAATAAACTGATGCGTGCTTGGGTGTGCGAATTTTTCTGGTGATCAAGCATGCTCCAAAACAAAGGAAATGTAATCTTTCCAACTCTAACAGCTAGTACGAGGCAATTGATATTCTGCGTTCCAAACTTCCAATTGGTGCCATCGAGCATTAAATGCATTTTAGGAACTGGCTCCCAAATGCT
>NZ_BAUP01000039.1:0-17629 GCF_000648275.1 Holospora elegans E1
AAACAACTTATTGAGCTTTAAATCTGGACATTTTTATAAGTCTAAAGACTTTCTTTATCTAAATTTATAAAAAATCATAAAAAAGGATCCGTTATAAAAATTTTCCGCCTAAAAATCTATCATGCAAGAGCCCCTTGTTTGCGCAGCGTTAAGTTTGTTTTTCCTTTGCGCCTGCAGGTGCGTTAAGTCTTTCTATCGAGCCTGCTTGATTTACGAAGTCAGAGTTGTTCTAGTTATGTCGTGAATCTTTGCAACTTGACTAATGCCATGAGTCCTGGCTGAAATTGCCTCTGCTAATTTACGTGATATTCGTTCAGCTTTACCAATATTCCTAAGCTGATATTTTTCTTTTTCTTCGACCTGTGCGGTTGATAATTTTGATGAGGATGCCACTCTATTTAAGCTGTTGTTATACACCTATGATATACTTCTCCTCTTCTTAAAAGGAAATCATTATATGCTTATTTAGCAATGGGAATTGGTATTAGGTGTCATCCCACTTTTTTTACTGGTAAAATTGTTGATGTGAAAATACAGAAAGTATCTTTTCTTCAAGGTTTTTCTGTTCAGGTATAGTTTTTTCTACAGGTCGAATAATTCCAAAAGTATCATCTTCGGAAATTTGGTACTCATTAATCACTCTATTGATAGACTCTACAAAAATAAAATATAAAAGCTGATTAACTTTTTCTTTTATTTCTTACCTGCCAAGTATTAGAATTTATTAAGAAAAACGAGATTAGGTCAAAAAAGCTTCTCATAAAAGATGAACTTCCCATGTCTTTTTTACATGAACTTTCATAACGGCTTAGCTATATTCTTTAAGTTTAGTTAAATATGTGTTAATTTTTTTAATTGTCTTCCCAAAGAGATTTCCAAGATTCTTTGTGTTGAGCAGTCAAATTAAACCCTTTAGGTAACGTTCCTGAGACGGTTCCTTTGTCTTGAATAGATATAACAAACCGAACCTGAACATTTCCAGGGCCTGCGGTTTTTAAAAATTCTTCAAGTAGGTCTATACTGTTTGAACTTTTGATAAAACACGCCCACACTTCATCAGGAAAAGACAACGCTGCAATATCTTGAGTAATTAACCGAACAGCTTGTTCTTCAAGGCGTCCTGCAATTTTAAGATCTAGCGCTTGACCTGGAGTAAGTAAATCTCGATATTTTGTTAAAAGATCTGAAAAAAGCGTAATTTCATAATTTCCTTCTCCATCAGAAAGCGTGATAAAAGCATATTTTTTTCCTCCTTTACTAACTTTTTCTTTTACCGCCATAACCATACCACACATGCGAAAAGATTGATTTTTTCGAATATATAAAGACATTTTTTCCATATCTTGCGATCTTACTACATCAGGAGAATTTTGTAAAAATAACGTCAGTGGGTGGGAATTTAAATAAAATCCAAACGCTTGTCGTTCATATTCTAAAGTTTCGAAATTCCCCCAGGCAGGGGAAGATTGAAGACAAAGAGAAGATATTTCTGTAGGAAACAGCGTATCTGCTGCCACGGGCTGCGCACTAAATTTTAGCAATCGATCTATACTGTGCATCAAAGTACTTCGATGAGGAAAAAGTCCGTCTAAAGCCCCCGCTGTAATTAGTGCTTCAAGTTGCTTTTTATTCAAAGTACAGCTCAGTCGATGAAGAAGATTTTCTAAAGAACTAAATGGCCCATTTAGCTCTCTTTCTTTTTGCAAGTTTTCCATTGCTTGCGTCCCCACATTTTTTAATGCTGCCAGCCCATAGCGAATAACTTTTTTGTCTTCTCCCTTAAACAATGCATGAGAATCATTTACGCAAGCTGGAGCAATTTGTATTCCCATACGTTTTGCTTCTGAAACAAATAACCGAAGCTTATCTGTATTATGGATATCGCAATTCATAAGACTTTCCATAAAAACTTCAGGATAATTCGCTTTCAGATAAGCAGTTTGATACGATATTAGTGCATAGGGAACTGCGTGAGCCTTTGGAAAAGCGTACCCTGCGAACTTTGCAATTTGATCGAAAAAATGACTCGCAATCTCGCGACTCCCTCCTTGTTTTTGCAAAACTCTGTCTATAAATGTGTGCCGCTGCGTGTTCATTTCTGACTTTTTTTTTTCCCCATAGCTCTTCGAAGTAAGTCAGCTTCCCCCAGACTGTACCCTGCTAAACATTGAGCAATTTTTAGTACTTGTTCCTGGTAAACCATAACTCCAAATGTGGGCTTAAGAATATCCTCGAGTATAGGATATTCATAGGTAATGACCTCTCTTTTATGACGGCAAGCGATGTATCTTGGAATTTCGTCCATAGGACCGGGGCGGTACAGTGCCACCAATGCAATAATTTCCTCAAACGATTCTGGTTGTAGCTGGCGTAAAACATCGCTCATCCCAGTGCTTTCAAGTTGAAAAATTCCCACAGTTTCTACGCGTCTTAATAATTCATAAGTGGCAGGGTCATTTAAAGAAATTTGTGAAAGTTCTAAGTAAATTCCTTTGTTTTTTAAAACGTTCACCGCATTTTGTAAAATTGTTAGAGTTTTTAATCCTAAAAAATCAAATTTTACTAATCCACACGCTTCAATGTACTTCATAGAAAATTCTGTAGCGGGCAAAGTGCTGTTTTGGTCTTGGTAAAGAGGAACTTTTTTAGCCAATGGTTCGTCAGAAATAATAACACCAGCAGCATGGGTTGCCGCGTGACGGTATAGCCCTTCTAAAGGTTTTGCTGTTTCAATAAGGGTGCGCACATGTTCATCTTCTTCCCACATCCGCATAAGGGCAGGTTCTTGCTTTAGAGCTTCATCCAATGTGACTGGATTTGTAGGCTGCTGCGGAATAAGTTTGCAAATCGTATCTACCTGACGATAAGGCATTTGCAATACGCGCCCCACATCTCGAAGAACTGCTCGCGCTTGCAGTGTACCAAAAGTGATGATGTGTGCTACCCGATCTTTTCCATATTTTTCTGCAACATAAGCAATGACTTCATCTCGGCGTTCTTGACAAAAGTCCACGTCAAAGTCTGGCATGCTTACTCGTTCTGGATTCATAAAACGCTCAAAAACCAATTCAAATTCTACTGGATCTACGTCCGTAATATCCAAACAAAATGCAATCAAGGAACTTGCCCCAGATCCCCGCCCTGGCCCAACAGGAATATTATTTTTTTTGCCCAACGGATAAAGTCTGAAACGATTAAAAAGTATCCAGAAAATCCCATAGGCTCTATAATGCTTCTTTCGTAAGACAATCGGTGCATATAGCGTTGGCGAACTTCTTCTTGATCTACGGATTTTGGTAATTTTGGAAAAATATGCTTCAGCAGTCGGCGCTCTAGCCCCTTTTGGCTTTCAATGTGAAGAAGCTCTTTTTCATTTTCGCAAGGGAAGGATGGAATGCGAACGGAACAAGGCTCTAATAGAAATCCAATCCTTTGAAAAAATTGATAAGTATTGCTTAGTGCTTCAGGAATATCAGAAAATAAACTCTCCATTTCTTTTTGAGTCTTAAAACAATATTCTGGAGAAAGTTTCGGGCGATCTTCTTCTATCACATAGCGTCCAAGAGCAATGCATCGCAATGCATCGTGAGCAGAAAAATCTTTTGCATCCATAAAAAAAGCAGGATTCGTCGCCAAAAGAGGGATGTTTTCTTGGTAGGCAAGTTGAATGCATACCTCGTCTAAGGCTCTAGAGGTATTATCACATCGTTGTAATTCAATATAAAGGTGATCTTTATAGATTTCTTGAAGAAGATTTAAGGCTTCTTGAGCTTCTTTAGGTTTATTTTGCCCCAAAAGACCATACAACGGACCGAATTTTCCTCCTGTGGTTAAGATTAACCCTTGGGAAAATTTCTTTAATTGTTCAAGTGTTATTTTCTCTCGCATCGTGTCGGTATTATGCACGGTAGAATAGCTAATAAGTTGGCATAAATTTTCGTATCCTTGAGAGGTTTTGACCCACAATCCCACATCCCAGCAATGATTTTGAAGAACCAAAGTAACATTACATCCCAAAATAGGAAAAATCTTTGCGCGTTTACACGCCAGAGAAAATTCCATTGCACTAAACAAATGATGCTGATCACACAATCCTAAGGCAGGCATTTGCAACTTTTTTGCAGTATCAATAAGCTCAGGAATCCGAATGGAGCTTTCTAATAAAGAATAAGAGCTGTGATTACGAAGCGCAATGTACACGCAAAAAAACTCGCTAAATTTAATAATTTATTGTTATTTTGAATGAAAATATCAAAAAAGTCTACGGTACCTTTAATACATTTTTATAAAGTAAAAAAATCATATGTACATATTTCACATGTCTTGGTCAGATTTTGATATCGAAAAAAGATCTACGCAGATTGTTAATAAAAGTAAACTTTTTTTTGTTGAATGAATTTCATCAATATTTTATGATTTTTTTACAAATATTAAGTTAAAATTTTTTCTTTATTTTGTTGATCTATTCATGTCTTCAAACCTCTGATTCCTTTATTATTATAAATATTTTTTACCCATAATAAATAATTTTTTTGACGAAGTTTCGTAACGGTAACGCACTAATAAAAAAAGTATCAGTACTTAATCATTTTAAAATACTATATCTAAAACATCACAAAAAGAATATGACAATGAAGCTGGATAGAGTTAGAACCTGTATTCATAAATAGAAAAGTGTGATATAAATGGCCTGAAGATGTAGAAGATGAATTATCCAAGCGATTTAAAAGAGAGGAATGTGATAAAGCATCATTTTGATAGCGGCAATTACGGAAAGAGAAGCAAATACAACAAAGAAGAGGGGGTTAACGAAGTATTTTATATGATCAAGAGCGGTTGTCAATGGCGCATTCTACCAAAAGATTTTCCACCATATTGGACGGTACATTCAGATGCATGAACTTGATAAGACAAGCCGAATTAAGTATGAAAGGAGCAAAAATCCCAGCTATAGCATCATTCACAAAGTGTTAACCCCACAGGCACATCAGAAAAAACAGGTATGGATGGGGGAAAAAAAGATAAAAGGACGTAAGTGGTGTTGATAGGCAAGGCAATCTGATCCATATCACGGTTCATAAGGCCAATGACACAGGTGCTGGGTGCAGAGTTTTTAAGGAAGCGGTGCAAAAAATCCTACATTAAAGGAAGCGTGGCAGAAGCTGGATATAGAAACCCCACGGAGGAATTTGTGAGAGCTCTATTGAATAAAACTATAGTATCTCAGAGCGTATATCTCAAGGATGGCCATACTTCCAACGTGTTGGATTGTCGAAAGAAGATTTGCATGGCTAAATCATTTTCGAAGGGTATCTAAAGATTGTGAAATTGCCATAGCGACTGCTGAAAACATGAGTATGATAGTCCATTCCATGATCCTATTAAGAAAGTTAGCTAAATCATGCATACAGGCTCTAGGGGAGACGATACCGTTTCCCGATACTATAGTAATTTAGGTTAAATCAGGTGCAATAAAAGGAAAATGACAAAGAGCTGTAGCAACGATTTAAGACAAAGGGGAATAGAATATTTAGATGAGGGGGCGGGTATATTGAAGCATCGCACCTATTTAAAAAAGTGTAGCTGCGATAGGCAGGTGGCATAGAAAATACAGACAAAAAGGTAGTTATTTTCCTAAGAGGCGTGATGGATCAAAAAAAGATTGACTTAGAAAAGCTTGAAGCGTACGTCAAAGAAACCCAAGATATGACCTTGAAAAAAAGCTACTCAAGCATTTGGGGTGCAATCAGTTACAGGTTAAAAAGATTAGGCTATAGCTTAAAAAAAAGACTTTTCGTACGCGAAAGCAAGCCAAGAAAAGCGAAGTAAAGAAAAGCGAATTCAGTATCAAGAGATAAAAAGAATATGACAATTAAGCATCATATAATTAAAGTTATAACATATTCATTAGATTTTCGAAAAAAAGTATTAAAAACAAAGCACGGTTTGTCATGTGAAAAAGTAGCCGCTAGATTTTGCATATCTAAATCAGCAAAGTGTTTAACTAAAGATATTTTTTGTTAAAAATAGCAAAGGAGGTCCTTTGAAAGCCTCTAAAAAATTTTGTTAATGTTCTGATTGCTTTAAAAGCGGTTTTGTTCGAGGGGGCAGCGGTACAAATGTAAAAAATGTGGAAAAAATTTCATGTAAACTCAGGTGTTCCCGAGAAAAACAAGCTCAAAGCCCTCGTTTTATACGCAAGCGGCCTTTTAATGAACCAAATAAAGAACCTACGCGTAGCAAATAGGATTAAGTCTGTTTTGTTATCTGACAAAGGGTGAAGCGCGTAAAATTGCTAATGCTCTTCTGATTGACGATCGTAGAAGAGTATAAGGAGGATCGAAAGTTAATGGTGTCAAGCGGGGACTCTGTAAGCAAGCTGAAGTTTCACAAACAGCGGAACTTATCGCACATTTGGAAAGCCATAACGTATATGAAAGTGAGCGATATATCTTAAAAAGGGAAGTGTGAAAATGTAATAGCTTACACAACACAAAAGATAATTAGTTAAGCTGTTCCTAGAGATTTAATTTATAATCTATTGCTATAGATTTACGCTTAATAAGTTTCTATTCAATAAAGTCTCAGAAAAGCTTACATTTTCAGAAGTTTTGTAAGGTGGGGAAACCTTCTAAAAGATATTAGGGGCTTTCCAGATTTCTACTGAGCAGGCAAAACGCCTGAATATCAGTGCAAGTGGAAGCAAGTAAGTGCTTAGGAGGTTATCTCAAAGCAGGTACAGCAAAGAGATCTGAATTTTCGAAAAAAGTTAAGAGTATAGGAGAGTTAAGGCTGTTCTACCATTTGATCGATGAAAGAAGATTTTCTCATGACAAGCCAAGGCTTCAAGAATTTCCCTAAAGAGGCTTTTTGGTTTTTGCGCTCATGATGGGGGGGGGGGAGAAGAAAGAAGTTCTGGAAAAGGCTAGACACAAACTTATTTATTTACCTTCGTAGATCATTAACTCTATTAAACATAAGTGGGTCTAGGCAAGGTTTGAAGAAAAAAGTCAATGTACCAATAGAAACACTCTTTCCAGAAACGCTCTTTCCTGACTACAATTTTCCGTTTTGTATTGTGGGAGCTAAGGTTTCCAAAGCGTTCTAATAAAAAACAGCATTCATTGAATATTCCAAAGCGGTTAAAGAATTGATAGACAGGGGATGGGAGTGGATATATCTGAATTAAATTTTTTTTATTAGGGGATTATTTGAATTTTACAGTCAAGAGATTGTAAGAAAAGGGGTGTAATTTGAAAAGAAGGGAGAATAGAGTGTGAAAGGAGGGGGGGGGTAAAAAAGAAAAAGAAGATGAGGCAAAAAAAAAAGAAAAGGGGTGTTGACAGTAGGAAGGAAGGAGGGTAGGATAAGAACAGATCTTTGAGGAAGTAAAGAAAAAGAGAGATAAACAGTCAACACGTTTATCCCGTTAATTAGAATAAAAAGTAGAGTAGCTAGGGTGCTAAGCTGAAGAGTTTAGCATAAAGCAAAACATGAGAGTTTGATCCTGGCTCAGAACGAACGCTGGCGGCATGCTTAACACATGCAAGTCAAACGAGAGGCAGCAATGTCTCTAGTGGCAAACGGGTGAGTAACGCGTGGGAATCTGCCTTTTGGAGGGGGACAACCGAGGGAAACCTTGGCTAATACCGCATATACTTAGAAATAAGAAAAGATTTATCGCCAAAAGATGAGCCCGCGTCAGATTAGGTAGTTGGTGGGGTAAAGGCCTACCAAGCCTACGATCTGTAGCTGGTCTGAGAGGATGATCAGCCACACTGGGATTGAGATACGGCCCAGACTCCTACGGGAGGCAGCAGTGAGGAATATTGGACAATGGGGGAAACCCTGATCCAGCAATGCCGCGTGAATGAAGAAGGCCTTCGGGTCGTAAAATTCTTTTACTCGTGAAGATGATGACGGTAACGAGAGAAAAAGCCCCGGCTAACTCTGTGCCAGCAGCCGCGGTAATACAGAGGGGGCTAGCGTTGTTCGGAATAACTGGGCGTAAAGGGTGCGTAGGTGGTTTTTTAAGTGAGATGTTAAATACCCGGGCTTAACCTGGGGGGTGCGTTTCAAACTGGAAGACTAGAGTGCGGTAGAGGAAAGTGGAATTCCTAGTGTAGAGGTGAAATTCGTAGATATTAGGAGGAACATCAGAGGCGAAAGCGACTTTCTGGTCCGTAACTGACACTGAGGCACGAAAGCGTGGGGAGCAAACAGGATTAGATACCCTGGTAGTCCACGCCCTAAACGATGAGTGCTAGACGTCAGCTTTATAAGTTGGTGTCGCAGCTAACGCATTAAGCACTCCGCCTGAGGACTACGATCGCAAGATTAAAACTTAAAGGAATTGACGGGGGCCCGCACAAGCGGTGGAGCATGTGGTTTAATTCGTCAACACGCGAAGAACCTTACCAGCTCTTGACATGGGAGTTACCGATTCTAGAGATAGAATCTTCGGTTCGGCCGGACTCCACACAGGTGCTGCATGGCTGTCGTCAGCTCGTGTCGTGAGATATTGGGTTAAGTCCCGCAACGAGCGCAACCCTTGTCCTTATTTGCTAACAGGTAATGCTGAGGACTATAAGGAGACTGCCGGTGATAAATCGGAGGAAGGAGAGGATGACGTCAGGTCCTCATGGCCCTTATGGGCTGGGCTACACACGTGCTACAATGGTGGCGACAAAGGGAAGCAACGGGGAGACCCTGAGCAAATCCTAAAACGTCATCTCAGTTCGGATTGTTCTCTGCAACTCGAGAACATGAAGTTGGAATCGCTAGTAATCGTGGATCAGCACGCCACGGTGAATACGTTCACGGGCCTTGTACACACCGCCCGTCAAGCCATGGGAGTTGATTCTACCTGAAACCAGTGAGCTAACCGAAAGGAGGCAGCTGACTATGGTGGGGTTGATGACTGGGGTTAAGTCGTAACAAGGTAGCCGTAGGGGAACCTGCGGCTGGATCACCTCCTTTCTATGAGGCAGGAAGAAAAGTACTGCAACGATAGGAACTGGGGTAACGCGTGTTGACTGTTTATCTCTCTGAGATCAAAAGGTACCGGGCTAGTAGCTCAGCTGGTCAGAGCGCACGCTTGATAAGCGTGAGGTCGTAGGTTCAAGTCCTACCTGGCCCACTTTCGTAATGGGGGTGTAGCTCAGCTGGTCAGAGCGCGTGCTTTGCAAGCATGAGGCCATCGGTTCGACTCCGATCATCTCCACCTTTTTGGGTCCAAGAAGATAATCTTTGATAAGTGTATAAGAATGGGTAATAAAAAATTCAATTGTCTAATATTGTAAAAATTAGATAAAAGTTTAAAAATTTAACATGAGTGTAAATCAAGCGTTATAAGAGCATTTAGTGGATGCCTTGGCATTGAGAGGCGATGAAGGACGTGAAAGACTGCGAAAAGCTGCGGGGAGGAGTCAATATCCATTGATCCGCGGATATCCGAATAGGGAAACCTACCGCAATAGCGGTATCTTAGTCTGAATTCATAGGACTTAAGAAGCGAACCCAGCGAACTGAAACATCTAAGTAGCTGGAGGAAAAGAAATCAACCGAGACTCCGAAAGTAGTGGCGAGCGAAATCGGACCAGGCCAGTGCATTTTTAATTGGAACTAGAATTCTTTTGGAAAAGGAAGCAAAAAAGGGTGATAGCCCCGTATAGGTAACCGATTAGAAGTGACAAGAGTAGGGCGGGACACGTGAAATCCTGTTTGAACATGGGGGGACCATCCTCCAAGCCTAAGTACTCCTCAGTGACCGATAGTGAACAAGTACCGTGAGGGAAAGGTGAAAAGTATCCCGATAAGGGAGGTGAAATAGTATCTGAAACTGAATGCTTACAATGCAGTCGGAGCAGCGAATAGGCTGTGACGGCGTACCTCTTGTATCATGGGTCAGCGAGTTTGTTTGTGAAGCGAGCTTAAGTCGTTAGATGTAGGCGAAGCGAAAGCGAGTCTTAATAGGGCGTATAGTTTCACGAATAAGACCCGAAACCAGGTGATCTAGCCATGAACAGGCTGAAGGTGCGGTAATGCGTGCTGGAGGGCCGAACCATATGCTGTTGCAAAAGTTGTGGATGATTTGTGGTTAGGGGTGAAAGGCCAATCAAACCTGGAAATAGCTGGTTCTCCGCGAAATCTATTTAGGTAGAGCGTTGTATGTTTCTTTTTGGGGGTAGAGCACTGAATGGGCTAAGGGGAAGCGATTCTTACTAAACCCAACCAAACTCCGAATACCAAAAAGCTAAGTACAGCAGACAGACGGCGGGCGATAACGTCCGTCGTCGAAAGGGAAACAACCCTAACCACCATCTAAGGTCCCTAAGTCATCACTCAGTGGGTAAGGAGGTGGATTGACCAAGACAGCTAGGAGGTTGGCTTAGAAGCAGCCATCCTTTAAAGAAAGCGTAATAGCTCACTAGTCTAATTAAGTCGATCTGCGCCGAGAATGTAACGGGGCTAAAGTGATGCACCGAAGATGTGGGCTTTTCGAAAGAAAAGCGGTAGCGGAGCGTTCTGTAAGTCGTTGAAGAAAGATTGTGAAGTCTTTTGGAGATATCAGAAGTGAGAATGCTGACATGAGTAACGTAAAGAAGTGTTAAAAACACTTCCGCCGAAAGTCCAAGGGTTCCTGCGCAAGGGTAATCCACGCAGGGTTAGCCGGCCCCTAAGGCGAGGACGAAAGTCGTAGTCGATGGGAATCAGGTTAAAATTCCTGAGCCAGCTGGAGATGACGAAGGAAAAATGATGTTAGTTCTAAATGGATTGAGCTAGCTATGTTTTTTCTTCCAGGAAATAATCCCAGCAATAGACCGTACCCCAAACCGACACTGGTGGACAAGTAGAGTATACTAAGGCGCTTGAGAGAATGATGTTGAAGGAACTCGGCAAATTGACTCCGTAACTTCGGGATAAGGAGTGCCTTGATGGGGGAAACCCTATTAAGGTGGCACATAAGAGGGAGTAGCGACTGTTTAACTAAAACACAGGGCTCTGCGAAGAAGAAATTCGATGTATAGGGTCTGACGCCTGCCCGGTGCTGGAAGGTTAAGAGGAGGTGTGCAAGCACTGAATTGAAGCCCCAGTAAACGGCGGCCGTAAATCTAACGGTCCTAAGGTAGCGAAATTCCTTGTCGGGTAAGTTCCGACCTGCATGAATGGCGTAACGACTTCTCCACTGTCTCCAACATCAACTCAGTGAAATTGAATTCTCCGTGAAGATGCGGAGTACCCGCGGTTAGACGGAAAGACCCCGTGCACCTTTACTATAGCTTTGCATTGGTACAAGGTAGATTTTGTGTAGAATAGGTGGGAGGCTTTGAAGCATTGGCGCTAGCTGGTGTGGAGCCAACCTTGAAATACCACCCTGAATCTATTTGGTATCTAACTGAGCGCTGTCATCCAGCGCCAGGACCATGCATGGTGGGTAGTTTGACTGGGGCAGTCGCCTCCTAAATTGTAACGGAGGCGCGCGATGGTAAGCTCAGGCTGGACAGAAATCAGCTGTAGCGTGCAATGGCACAAGCTTGCCTGACTGTAAGACATACAAGTCGAACAGAGACGAAAGTCGGTCATAGTGACCCGGTGATCCCTCATGGAAGGGTCATCGATCAACGGATAAAAGGTACGCCGGGGATAACAGGCTTATCCCTCCCAAGAGTTCTTATCGACGGGGGGGTTTGGCACCTCGATGTCGGCTCATCGCATCCTGGGGCTGTAGAAGGTCCCAAGGGTTTGGCTGTTCGCCAATTAAAGCGGTACGTGAGCTGGGTTCAGAACGTCGTGAGACAGTTCGGTCCCTATCTGCCGTGGGTGTTAGAAAATTGAGAGGATCTTTCCCTAGTACGAGAGGACCGGGATGGACGTACCTCTGGTGTACCAGTTGTTTTGCCAAAAGCAGTGCTGGGTAGCTATGTACGGACTAGATAACCGCTGAAAGCATCTAAGCGGGAAACTAACCTCAAAACTAATTTTCTCTATGAGGACTGTGGTAGACTACCACGTTGATAGGCTGAATGTGTAAGAAGGGTAACCTTTTTAGCTAATCAGTACTAATCGTCCCATTGGCTTGATTTACATTCATGTTAGATTTTGTTACCCATAGGTGTTTATGGACTGGTGACTAGAGCAAGCGGAAAACACACGATCCCATTTCGAACTCGACCGTTAAGACGCTTAGCGCTGATGATATTTCGTCTTAAGGCGTGAAAAAGTAGGTCGTTGCCAGTCTTTAAGCATCTTTTTTTCTTATATTTTTTTTATGTTTATTTTTTTCATTTTTTTTATATTCTACAGCTTTTTTTGTCTTGGATCTTCTTATATTTTTCTTGAATTTTTTATAAATAAATAAATATTTTTTTTATCCTTACCTATTCAATTTTATATGCTCTTAGTTTTATTCTAATATTATCTTTTTGTCTGGAATAAAACGATGATGGAACCAGGTTTTTTGACGTTTTGCATATTGCCAAGTTTCCGTTAAAAATTTTTCTTGCGTTTCTTTCCATGAGAATTCTCCTCTTTCCCAGGATTTTAATATCTTTATTCCAATTGCGCGACTTAAGGGAGAATCTGGACTAAGAGAAAACTCAAAAACCTCTTGAAGTAGTCCGTTGCGACATGCTTGATCAAATCGTTCTCGAATTCGTTTCTGTAGTAGAAATTTTTCACAGAAAATATAAATTTTATACCAAGAGCAATAAGAAAGGGGACGTGTCTTCGGGCGTTTTTGCCAACAAGATAAAGGAATTTTTGTAGAAAAATAAACACGCAATGCTCTTAAAATTCTTTGTTTATCTTGCTTCATTATTTTTTTTGCGGAAATCGAATCTACGTAGTCTAATATTTCATAAAGCGAATAATTTGGATATTTTTTTAATAATTCCGATTCATCTATGGGCTCTATTGGTGGAAAAGGACTTAGACCTTGTTCTAGAGCTTGAAAGTAAAATCCTGATCCTCCCACTAATATGGGAAGATATCCTGCATCGTGGCATTCATGAATTTCTTTCATGGCATCTTGGATCCATTGTTTTACATCCCGTTTCGGTTCTTTATTAGGAACGTACTGGTAAAGTTTGTGAGAAATTTCTCTTTGCTCGCTTAAAGAAGGTTGAGCAGTTAACAATGGAAGCCCCTGGTATATTTGCTGGCTGTCTGCATTGATAATGACCCCGTTATATTTTTTTGCTATTTCAAAAGCTAGCCCACTTTTTCCACAAGCAGTAGCTCCCGCTATACACATCAGGGGAAAAGGTTTTTGTAGAAAAGTTTCTAAGTCTAAGTTTTTTCTTATCAACTTACTTTTTTTTAATTCTCCTCCCAGTATAACACTAAAAATTATATCAAAACATCCCCTCATGGATAAAAAACAATTAAAAGCTTTTTATAAAAGAAAAAATTTTATAAAATTTTACAGATCAACGAATTTGCAATGTCTAAAATCATACGCCCCCCTCACTTTTAAGAAGGAGTAAACATGAATGCAGATATAATGTTTGCAGAATGAAGGGTAAGAAAGTATTTTATTGAATATTAAGTTTAATTGACAAACAAAACTTTCGGCACCATGCCTTAACAGTGAATTTCTTCTGACATTTGAAAGAGTATTCCAAAGATTTGAGTGATCCAAAACTCAAATTGTAGGAAAAAATCAAAGAAGACTATCTTATTATCTGCTCAAACTTTTCAAAAAATCAAGACCAAATTTTTAAGACTATAAGAAAAGATGGAGAATATTCAAAAATATGAAAACTAAAGGCTTGAATCTCGAAAAATCCTATATCAAATATCTTAAGAGACTTTTTAAACTTAGATTATTACAGCTCTTTCTTGTTTGGTATTACTTGTGGGGTGTTCAAAAACGTGCAAAAAAATAATTTTTTTTACTCCGGCAATTTAATAAAAATTCATCAAATATTCTTTACAACTAGCTCCTGCTTTTTCGCCAAAATATCTACTTTTTCTACGTAGCTATTAACCGTCCTATCTACATCATGCCTAAACTTTCGGACTAAATCTTCTGAGATGTTCTCTTCTTTTTTTCGCTTTTCAATTCCGTCTAAAACAGATCTACGCTGATTTCGAAAGCCAATTTTAACTTCTTCGGCGTACTGAAAAGAAATTCTGACAAGCTCATTGCGGCGTTCTTCAGTAGGAGTTGGAATTGGAACAGAAAAACGGTTTCCCTCTATATTTGGACTGTAAGATGCCTTTCTCAGAACTTTTTCTACTGAATTTTTGATCGAAGGATCCCAAACTTCTACGACTAAAAGCTGCGCTTGAGGTGCGGAAATAGAAGAAACCTTTCCTAAATTCTGCTTTCCTCCATAAACGTCTATAGGCAAATTTTCCAAAAGTTCCGGCCGGGCACGCCCCACCCTTAACCCTAAAAATCTTTTTTCTAACGCGCCTAAGCCAAGACTCAATTCACGCTCAAGATCTTTCAAAATTTTTTCTGTCATGAGTTTATATTCCGTACATTTAATTCCTAGCGGAAGAGGGATTTGAACCCCCGACCTGCGGATTATGATTCCGTCGCTCTAACCAACTGAGCTACCCCGCCTTTGGTTTTGATTCTATCACGTTTTTTTTGAAAAAAAAAGAGTGCGCGCTACATAAAAGCGTCTTTTATAATAAAATATTTTAATAGAAAACGAAAAATGTAAAGTTTTTTTATATTCTATGTTGTTAATTATATTTTGGCTTTTAGAGATTAAAATCTTAGAAAATACCACATAGTTAAATATATGAAAAAATATGTTTTAATATTATGGTTGTTCAGTATTCGTGCATATAGTTTTGATTTTTCTAAAGTTAACCCTACTGCGTGGCCACAATCTATTTCTGGAACCCCTTTATCAGGGGCTATAAACAGCCCTCTTTCAAGCCAATTTTTAAAAGAGAAAGTTGAAACTTTATCACCTACTGCTTCTTTTGTTTCTAACGATTCTAATGATATTAGTAAAATCTCGAAAAATTCTTCCAATGCAGTAAATAAAATTATCGATTATTCAGCTAAAAATGCTCCGCCAATCATTAATAAAGCTTCAGATACTATTCACAATATTTTAGATGTTTCTTCTAATAAAATAGACAAAATAATTGACAAAATTTCAGACGAGAGCACTAAACCCGCTTCAGAACCCCCTGTCCAAAACGTATTAACTCCTTTAAAAATAACAGCTTATCACCTCTAAATTCGTCTTCTATTTCGACAATACTCCCGCAATTATCAATGAGTACTGGAACGAGTGAACTTTCTGGACTTTCTTCTCTAACCTCTTCTCTATCTCTTCCCTCTACACTATCGTCCCCTTCACTTGCATTAAGCTCTCCCAAGATAAGCTCTATGCCCTCTTCATCTGAAAACAAAGTTACGATATCTGCCCCGCCTTCCTCTGACGCGTACCTTCCTCCGGTTGCGGTGTATTGCGAGGATGGAGCACAAATGGGACTTTTGGCTATCCAAAAAAATGCATTAAATGCTTCAATTCCTTCAAAAGCAAAAGGAACTCCAGTACTAGAAAATACAGAAAA
This sequence comes from Holospora elegans E1, assembly GCF_000648275.1. Taxonomy (NCBI): domain Bacteria; kingdom Pseudomonadati; phylum Pseudomonadota; class Alphaproteobacteria; order Holosporales; family Holosporaceae; genus Holospora; species Holospora elegans. The sequence continues at coordinate 15,550 of NZ_BAUP01000039.1, forward strand.
AACCCCTGTTCCTCAAGGTCAGCTTGCTCTCAGTAACCTTAAAAATCTATGCAATACTAAAAAAGGTGTAAATATTGAACGTCTAAAGAAAGATTTGGAAAAACACAAGTACAGCATCAGCGCTGTTAAAAAAATAAAGTAAGCATACCCTTTTTAATAAAATTCTACCAAAAACTTTCTTCCCTTTTCTGTATAAAGAAAAAAATCTGCTATACGCTATGGGAAGATCGATTCAAAAATAGCACCTAAAAAATCTCATAAAGCGGTTCTTAGTTTAAAGATCTTCTTTTTTTCCTAGAGATTGAAGATAGTCTTTCCAAAGGTTTTGAAGCTGTTCTGGATTTCCTCTTCCATTTAGTTTTTTCATGGTTTGTCCCAAAAAAAACATAAGTAACTTTTCTTTACCAGACAAATATGCTTGAACTTGATGAGGATTTTCTGCATGAATCTCTTTTAATACCTCCATCAACTGTTCTTGAGTTTTCCCTTTTAGATCTATATTTTTTTTCTGCATTATTTCCTTAACACTTAGCCCATGATCTAACATTTCTTGAAAAATTTCTTTTGCTATGGGTGTGGAAACGATCTTTTCTGTTACGCATAAAATAAATTCCGCAAATTGAGAAGGAGAAAAACGCACTTCTTCCTTAATTCTTTCTTTATGCGTTATTTTTGAAAACAAGGGGCCGCTGATCCAGTTAGACGCCACTTTACTTAAATTAGATTTATTGTTTTCTAAAGTTTCTTTTGGTACAGCATTTAAAGTTTCTTCAAAAAAATCGGCAACTTCTGATATCTCTGTTAAAACAAAACTATCGTATTCTGATAACTGAAAATTTTGCATAAAGCGCTTACGCCTTGCATCAAAAAGCTCTGGTAAAGAACTATAAATCTTTTGCACCCAATCTTTTTCAATGCATACTGTTGGTAAATCGGGATCAGGAAAATACCGATAATCTTGCGCTTCCTCTTTAGAGCGCATACTAAAAGTTACCCCCGCTTTTTCATCAAACCCTCTGGTTTCTTGAACTAGCGGGGTTTTTTGCTCTAATTGCTGGATTTGCCTTGAAATTTCGTAATACAAAGCAGCCTTTAAAAACCGAACAGAATTCATATTTTTAATTTCTACACGGGTTCCTAAAACTCCGCTTTCTGGACTCACAGAAATATTGACATCAAAACGCATTTGCCCTTTTTCCATATCTCCATCACTGGTCTTTGTATAGCGCGCAATGCGTTGAATATGTTCTACATAGGCAGCTGCCTCTTCCGGGGACGAAAGATCGCACTGAGAAACAATTTCCATCAATCCTACGCCAGCGCGATTAAAATCAATCAAAGACTCTCCACTTGAATCGTGCAGACTTTTCCCCGCATCTTGTTCAAGGTGAAGTCGATGAATCCGCACTGTTTTTTCATACCGAGGAGTTAAACAAGGGCAATCCACCACGATGGAGACTTCTCCGCGCTCTACTAAAGGATAGCGTTGCTGAGAAATTTGGTATCCTGATGGATTGTCTGGATAAAAATAGTGTTTGCGATCAAAAACACAATACGCATTCACTGTTCCCTTTATGGCAAGCCCCATACGAATCCCTTGTTCAACAGAAGAACGGTTAAGAACAGGAAGCATTCCAGGAAAAGCCATATCCACAAAATCAACACAATGATTAGCAATCAGAGGTTCTGCGCCTACTGGAGCAGAAGAAAAAATCTTTCTTGCGCTCTTGATTTGAAGATGAGTTTCAAGCCCAATGTAAGCATAAAACCTATTCCCCAAAGAAGATGTATAAAATATAGAGTTGTTTTCAGGTGAAAAAGAAGGGACCACAGTAAACACAGCGCTCAAAAAAAGATCAAAGCTTTTTATGAGGATACAAGATGTTTGTGAAAAAGACAATGGTCGCTTTTACTTGGATAAAAAATCAAAATTTTGGTGCTTTTAAACAGCGCATATACTCATGCTGAATGAAATAGTTTAAAAGTTTAATTTTATGTGTTAATAATTTTTTTTATGCAAAGATTTCTGAAAGAAGAAGATCGTGTTGCGTTAAGAACGCAGCAGATAGGATTAAGGCAG
>NZ_BAUP01000038.1:0-4197 GCF_000648275.1 Holospora elegans E1
GAAGCTTTTAACTAAAGATCTTTTTTGTTAGAATTGGAAAAACTTGTCTTTTAAAAGTCTCTAAAAATGATTATATGTAAATTTTGTGAATGTTCTGATTACTTTAAAAGCGGTTTTGTTCGAGGGGGGCAGCGGTACACATGTAAAAAATGTGGAAAAAATTTCACGAGGTGTGCCCGAGAAAGACAAGCTCAAAGCCCTCGCTTTATACGCAAGCGGCTTTTCAATGAACCGAATTGCTCAGCGTTTTGGTGTCAGCGCGAGCGCTGTTTTGAAGAGGGCGGGCACCTTATAATCAAAGCTATGCGCCAAAATTGAGCCCCCCCCAGAAGACAACGGTAGCGTCAAGGAAGTGGATGAGTTTTGGTATTATTAAAAAAAAAGAAGCAAAAAGTTTGGATTTCTAAAGCTTGAATTTCTAAATCCTATGATCGTTCTGGAAAACGGCTCATCGATTGGGAATTTGGTGATCTCTCAATTCAAACTTTCAAACGACTTTTTGAACGATTAAAGAAACGGAAAATTTTATTTTATTGCAAAGATCCTTTGGAAGGTTTTAATAAAATTATTCCAAGCCCCCGACTCTTTCAGGAAAAAGATAAAACGTTTTCCATTGAACAAAATAATGCTCCACACCGCTATTGGTTTGCAAGATTTCGCCCCTCCTTGCAAACACAAGATGCTCTTGAAATGGAGGTAACACTGCTTATTTTTGCTGTACTTCACGTTAATAAAACCTCGAAAATTAATCATGCTATCTTTGGTTAAAGGTCTCTTCTTTTGAATGAAAAAAGTATAAAAATTTAAGTTCAATTTGAACTGTTTTTATAATATACGTCCACGCTTTCTTCTTTAGACTTGACGAAAAGCCAAACCAACGTTTATGATAAGCGCAATGATGGAGTTTGAAGTTTTTATGAAATTTTCCCCTATAGTAAGGTTTGCGCCAAGTCCTACAGGGTTTTTGCATTTAGGAAATGCCAGGATTGCGTTATTTAACTGGGTTTTTGCTCGAAAACATGGAGGGACTTTTATTTTACGCATTGATGATACAGATAAAGAGCGTTCTAAACCTTTTTATACTGAATCTTTGAAAAAAGATCTTCAGTGGCTAGGGATAGATTGGGATGTTTCTTTTTCTCAATCAGACAGGGAAGAGTTTTATACTCCTTATATCGAATCTCTGAAACATAACGGGTATTTATATCCGTGTTGCGAGACTGCTCAAGAATTAGAAGCGCAAAGAGCTAGTCTTCGCTTAAATCATCACGCTCCTGTTTTTGATAAAGAAAATCGTCGAATTGACAATACTCGTCCAAAACATTGGCGCTTTTCCCTTAGAAAAGAAAAAATCTTTTGGAACGATGCCTTGCAAGGAGAGTGTCATTATGACACTTCTCACATCAGTGACCCTATTGTGATTCGAGAAGACAGAAGCTTAAGCTATCTGCTGACCAGTGTACTAGATGATCAAGATCCCCAATATCCAATAACCCATGTAATTCGCGGAATGGATCATTATGTGAATACAGCCATCCAGTGTCAAATATTTGAAGCGCTGAAAAAAGAATGTCCTACGTTTATTCATTTACCTCTTTTACAACAGCACACCGGAGAAAAATTTTCAAAGCGTGAAAAAGGAAGCGGAATCCAAGATTGGAGAGCTGCCGGAATATTTCCTGAAAGTATTTGTCAAGTTCTGCTAAATTTATCTTGTGAGAATTCTGAATTAACAAAGACTTTTGAAGAAAGAGTATCAAATTTCTCTTGGGATTCTTATTCAAAAGCTTCCCAGGTTCGCTTTGACCTTGAAACCATTTGGAGCGCATCCAATCATTATTTTTCCGCGCTATCTTGGGAATCTCTCCAGCCTTATTTACTTGATTTCCCTTGTAAAAATTTGACAAAAGCGCATTGGCAGTGTATTGCTCCAAATATTTATTCTTTTTTGGATATTCAAGCTTGGGATAAAGTTTTTGGTCCGCACTGGCATGCTAAACAGGGAAATACGGAAAATTCTTGGGAAAATTTGCTTCAAAATCCTTTGTATTTAGAAGCTGCATTATTTCAATGGAACCAGGTTTTTAACCCCATTGCCTCTGCTCAGCAAGAAATATGTTGGAAGGAATTATGGAAAAATTGGACGAAACTTCTTGCACAGCAATTTTCCGTTAAATCGTTTGAGGTTTGTAACTCTTTGCGTTGGATTCTAACAGGAAAAGCCAAAGGCCCCCCTATGATTCAAATTTTTCCTTTAATAGGGGGCCTTTGTATTGAGCATAGGTTAAAATCATTTTCTAGAGAGATCTTAGAAAAAACAGAGCGTAAATTTTAAAATAAAAAAAGTGAAATAAAAAAAGTGTAATAGTCTTATTTCTAAAGTGAAGGAAAGTATACTTTTTGTTTTGTTAAATTTTTTCTGTATGGCCTAGTAAATTAAGGAAAGTTGTGGTAAAATTTTGCGGTAAAATATTTACGTTAAAGACCAGATGAATCATTTTGCAAAACCGAGATTTTTTTCCAAAGTTTGTCGACGATATGGGGAGGTTTTGCTTGGTGCGTCTCAACCTTTATTGGATACGGTGATTGAAGAACTTGCTTCGGTAAGAATTTGGTTTCATGAAAAGCAGGTTTTGTGGAGACTATTATGCGCCGTTCCATCTTTGAAACAGATTGGCGAAGGTATTTTAGAACAATGTAGAAAAAGCACTGGTCCGTGGAGCTCTGTTACAGAAAAATTGCTCTATCTTCTTTACAAAGAACATAGGATGAGTTTTTTGTGGGATTTATTGGCTTACCTAGAAGATAGAAAGCAAGAAATAGAAAACGTTTACGTTACAACAGCTGTTGTTCTGCCAGAGCATGTTATTTCTTGGTTTGTTGAATGGTTTAAAGTGCACCACCACGTGAACGTTCGCATTCATCAATTTATGAATGTGGACCTTATTTTAGGAAGCATGATTATATGGCGTAACATACTTATCGATTTTTCCTTAGCTCCAAAATTGCGTATTATAGAACGCACCATGGCAAAAGATTTGAATTTTGAGCTTCCAAAATCTTTTTTTTAAATAGAGTAACATTGCGTTGGTTTTAGTTTAAGATACCTATAAAAAAGATTGAAAAAATTTTATATTTTTTTATATTTTTGCCTTTAATAGTGGCTTAATCAGAACTCTCGAATTTTCTTCTTTTAAACCGCCATGTAGTGACGTTAACAGTTTTTTTGAGCGTTTGAAAAATTATTCAATTGCGCTGTTCTTCTACTAGATTTTTCCGAAAAGTCAAGTGTTAAATTTAATTTCTCAGGAGCGTTTTGTTTAAAAAATGAAAATATATACTCATGCTGAATGAAATTGTTTAAAAGTTTGATGTTATGTGTTAATAATTTTTCTTATGCAAATATTTCTAACAGAAGAAGCTCGTGTTGCGTTAAGAACGCAGCATAGGCAAGAAAAGAACCGACGCGTAGAAGATAGGATTAAGGATGTTTTGCTATCCGATAAAGGATGGAGCTCGTCAAATTGCTTAGGCTCTTTTGATTGACGATCGTAGAGGAGTATAAGGAAGATCAAAAGTTAATGGTGTAAAGCAAGAGCTCTGTAAGCAAGCTGAATGTTTCACAAGCAGAAAAACTTATCGCACATTTGGAAAGCCACACCGTATATGAAAGTGATTGATATGTTCTTGAGGCATTGCCTAGATGATTCAAGGCAAGACCTCATGGCTACGCGCCCATAATTTTTCATTTAAAAATCCAAAAGCGCGGCCTGCAAAGACAGCTCCAGCCAAGCAGGAAGCCCTTTATTCAACGGTGATGACAATCGCCGAAGAATGAATCCATCCTGTTTGGTGATGGCGTGCACGCCACCATGGCAACGAAAATCACCTGTCAGGCACCCTCATGACGGCCTACACGCATGAACCCGATGGGAGCCTTAGATTTGACGGGTGGTGTCCTTAAAAACTTTGAAGACGTTTTTTTATCAGCTGAAAGATGCCTAACGTTCACCGGATCAAGGTCCCTACAAACAAAGACACCCAAAAAGTAGCGAAAGAAATGGGGATTGAGATGCATTATTTGCTCTCCCAGCCCTAACTTGAACCTCATCGAAGAATGAACATGTGCGCAATACTCGAGTTTTCGTCTCTGCCAAAGAGTTTTGCAATAGTATACTGCATTTTTTCTACCAAACC
>NZ_BAUP01000037.1:0-5749 GCF_000648275.1 Holospora elegans E1
ATACTCCCCCTCACTTTTTTTCAGGTAGTTTAAAAGATCGCTGAAATCAAAGAATAAGAGTTTATCTTTGATCCACCTGAGTCCCCTTGTGAAGTATGAATAGAAAAGTGCTCTGACTGTTTTTTTGTAAGCACATTCTTGTGTAAGGCCCGTTATAGAAGCGTATAAAATCGTCATAAGTTTGGAAAGTCTTCCCAAATCTTTCATAGGGGTATTTTCAAGGTTAACCCCTTGCGTTTTCATAGTTCTGAACAGCCGTTCAATATCCCATCTTTGTTTGTTTAGTACCCGGTCTTTATCTTAAGCAAATGACAAGGTGCTCATCTTTAATCTTTTTACCTACGGCCCCCCCTAGGATCATCCAGCATGTTATACAGATGGCGGCTTTCGTCCGTATTTAGGTGAGTAAAAAGAATCCTTCAACGGCTTTTTAGAGGTGCCGAAATTGGCCAATTGATTATCTTTTATACGGATAAAAAAAGGATCTTGTGGTCAAACAAATAAGTCACACAAATAAGTCAAACAAATAAGTGATCCAATCTTTGCCCACAAATTCGCGATCAGCTGAAAAGGAGAGAATTTTATCGACCCCAAAGATTTCCTAAAGTTGATTTAATAAGCTGATGCGTGCTTGGGTGTGCGAATTTTCCTGGTGATCAAGCATGCTCCAAAACAAAGAAAATGAAATCTTTCCAACTCTAACAGCTAGTACGAGGCAATTGATATTCTGCGTTCCAAACTTCCAATTAGCGCCATCGAGCATTAAATGCATTTTAGGAACTGGCTCCCAAATGCTTGATATTAAGGCTTTTGAGAAGAGTTCAGAATCAATTACTTGTCCTTTTAAAAAAACGCCTGACGCGTTCAAGCTTGGATTTTATTGAAGGTGGAGAGTTCATCTTGTGGATCAGCGCAGGATGCTGAACCTTTCGCTGATCGATAAGTACGAAGGTTTTAAAAGTCTCTGCGCGGGATGAGAGGTTCATTTGCATTAAACATTGTTGTTTATTTTTAATAAAACAGCCTCTCTTTCGGATCTTTTAAAGCCCCTTCAAAAAAGTGAGGGGGAGTATGAAAATTTAGTATATTACATTCAATCCCCCTCTTTATTAGCCCAGAATTTCTCTATTGAATTCAAATCAGAAGAGTAAGGAGGGTAGAAAAATTATACTGCATTTTTACTGTTTCTGCTCCAGCCTTCTGTCCTTGCACAGCCATATCAATGCCGCTTTCATCAATATATACAAGACTTGGATACGCTATATATTTGATCTATTCTTGATACTGACTTCGCTTTTATTTCTTCCAAGTGCGAAAAGTCTTTTTTAAGCTATAGCCTAATCAAATACCCCCCTAATTCTTGAGCAGCTTTTTTCAAGGTCATATCTTGGGTTTCTTTGACTTACTTTTCAAGCTTTTCTAAGTCAATCTTTTTTTCTGAGCCACCACGCCTCTTAGGAAAATACCTGCCTTCTTGTCTGTATTTTCTATGCCAATTTTCTATGCTACCTTCCTATCGCTGATACACTTATTTTAAATGGTTGCGATGCTTTAATATATCCGCCCCAATCTAAATATTCTATTGCCCTTTGTCCTAAATCGTCTTTGTCATTTTCCTTTTATTTTAACAAAAAAAATTACACCTAATTCAACCTAAATTACTATATAAAAAAAGCCTGCGTCATCCCAAGGTGGAGGTCGAAAAGCAAAACATCTTTTACCAAAAGATTCAAGAAGCATCAAAATGAAGGGCGCCCCATCGTTTTCATTGATAAGGGCGGATGTGCTCATGACGTACCTTGCACCCCCCTGGCTTGAAAGGGTATCGGTGCTTTGTGGTAGTCATGAAAAGGGACGCACGAATGTCAGTGGTGCACTTCTGGGCGGCGTTCTTTTGACTGGGAGTCTGTTTCAAACAACTGCAAATATCTTTGGGTTCCACGCGTGGATGCTGCAAAATTTGATCCCCAAACTTCCTGAAAAGCATTGGGGGATCCATGGACAATGCACCTTTTCACAAAAGCCAAGGCATGCTAAAGGCCTTGAAGACTTCAGGACACATCCCTCTATCTTTTCGCCTTATTCACCGGACTAAATCTCATCAAACATAAATGGGCACAGAAAAAGGCACTTAGGCACACTCCCCTTGGATGAAACACAGAAAGTCTCTTCCACGATATCCACATAATCATTTTATATAGCTTTGGCTATAAAACGATTTTCATTGAACACGCAAGCTCGATAAGAGCAGTTTTTAAAGGTTTAGAGGTAAGCAGTTCAATGTTGGGAATGGTTTTAGCCAGCTGTTGACCTGCTTTTTCTAAAGAGCTATTTTCAGCGTTAAAAGAAATAAGCTCTTGCTCAGCAGCTAATTTTTCAGTTTCACGATTCTGGAAATTCGCTTTACGAAAAACGATACGAGCAACCCCTTTATATCCCAAGTACTGATTGACGCGCTCTATAAGGGTTGCTCCGTGAGCAGGAATCCACAAGCTTCCAGAGCTATCTACTTCCACCAATAAGGTTCCTTCATTTTTAAAAACTTGAATTCGACAGGGACGCGTGACTGAGGCTATTTCTGTCCCAACAATTCCACACCAATCGTTGGCCATTTTACTGTACAAAAAATTTTTCGTTTGAAAAATATGACCTAGAGCATACGTACACACCTTCTCTAAAGACTGAAACCCTGAGCCTCTTTTCCACTGTTTTGAAAGTTTTTTTCTATCGTGCATTTTTAAAATCCAAAGTTAACTTATAAAATCAAGCTCATGCTATATTGCTTTTTCATTTTAGCTTAAAATACTGTAAAAAACAGTATACAAGATAAATAGTATTATTTGTTAGACATATTTCATGTACGAAAGAAAAGGCATTTAAGAAAAATAAGTTATTGATGAAGAGAGGGTGATAAAAATCAAAATCTTCAAGGGAGATAAAACCTAAAAAATTTACGGATATTTTACTATGATGTACAAAAAAATTGTTTGAATTTTAAAAACTCAATCCCTAATTTAGAATCATAAAAAAGATATTTGTGACATCTGATTTTCTGGCCTGATATTTTTGTTTGCGATCATTTCTGATATTCGGGATGGGAGTATGCTTAAATTATTTTTGTTCTCCTTTATCCAAAACGAGCTGCTGCCTTAAAGTTTGAAGAATGTTTTTCATAATTTTTTCTATATCCCAGGTGTTCCCGGATAATTCCTTTAAACTGGTAGTTTTGTAAGTCGCATCTTGAATTTCTGGTGTAGCATTGATATTAACCCCTATGCCTAAAATTCCTCCCCATAAAGAATCGTTTGTATGAAAAATGTTCCCTAAAATTCCAGAAATTTTTTTATTCTGTACAAAAACATCGTTAGGATATTTCAGATAAGCAGAAACGCCACAGTCTTTCAAAACTTTGACCACAGAGTTTGCACCAATTTTTACCAACATAGAAGAATACGACCAATCCGCAGGAATAGAAAATAAAACAGAAAATAAAAGATTACCTTTTGCAGATTTCCAGGGAGTGCCACGTCTTCCATACCCTTTTGTCTGAGCCAAAGCCCGAAAGACAACAAAAGTCTCAGGGACTCCGAAACTTTCATAATAAGAGAAAGCCAAATTCTGAGTAGAATTGACTAAAGGAAAAACAAAATAGATCATAAAACTAATATGCGGGAACGACGGGACTCGAACCCGCGACCTCCGACGTGACAGGCCGGCGCTCTAACCAACTGAGCTACATCCCCCATACTTTCTCTATTATTTCAATTTTTCGATCTGCTGTCAATAGCCTAAGTTGTATCATTAAAGAGGGCTGAAAACTCTTACACTCATTTTTTTTCAAAGTTTTGAAGTGTACCAAATCAAAGTGAAAGTGTTGGACTAATGCGTTGAAAGTTGTCATTGGCTCGGTCGACAAGATCTATGGCGATGTTGTCTCAGGTTTGGTCGAAAAATTGCAGCATACTCTTGCAAAACTCTTTGGCAGAGACGAAAAATCAATTATTGCGCACATGTTCATTCTTCGATGGGGGCAGGTTGGGGCTGGAAATAATGCACCTCAATCCCTCTTTCTTTTGCTGCTTTTTGGGTGTCTTTGCTTGTAGTCTAAGGTCCTTGATCCGGTGAACGTTAGGCGTTTTTTCATCCAATCAAAAAACATCTTCAAGGTTTCTAAGCCCCCCCCCGTCAAATCCAAGGGCTCCCATCAGGTTCGTGCGTGTAGGCCGTCGTGGCAATGGGGGTGCCTTACAAGTGATTTTCGTTGCCATGGTGTGGGGGGAATGTCATCACCAAACAAGAAGAGGGCATCCTCTGGCGGTGTGGTCATCACCGTTGAATAAAGGGGCTTCCTGCTTGGCTGCCTTTGCGGGCCGTGCTTTTCGGCTTTTTAAATGAAAAATTATGGGCGTGGAACGTCTTGCCTTGAATCGTCTACGCAACACCTCAAGAACATAAGCGCAGGTATCTCTCACTTTCATATACGTGGTGGCTTTCCAAATGCGCGATAAGTTCTTCTGTTTGTGAAGTATTTAGCTTGCTCACAGAGTCCCTGCTTGATACCATTAACTTTTGATCTTCCTTATACTTCTCTACGATCGTCACTCAGAAGAGCCTTAGCAATTTGACGAGCTCCACCCTGATAACAAAACTACCCTAATCCTATCTGCTGCGTTCTTAACGCAACACGTTTTTCTTCTTTCAGAAATCTTTGCGTAAGAAAAATAATTAAACTTGTAAACAATTTCATTCAGCATGAGTGTATATGCCAAATTAATGCATTTGATAAATTTTATGAGGCTATTTCTGTATTCTTCCAAATCCCATCTTCAGGCTAAACGACTATAGACAATCTTGAGAGTGAGTTGTGCCAATTCATGTAGGCGCTTCTGATGTTGCGGCGCGGTCAATTTGTAATGTAACCTGTATATCCATCTAATAATGAAGCTTTTAACTAAATATTTTTTTTGTTAGAATTGATAGAAGAAGTCTTTTTTAAAAGTCTCTAAAAAAGATTGTATGTAAATTTTGTGAATGTTCGGAGTGCTTTAAAAGCAGTTTCGTTCGAGGGGGGCAGCGGTACAAATGTAAAAAATATGGAAAAAATTTCACGAGGTGTGCATGAAAAAGACAAGCTCAGTCTTCGTTTTATACGCAAGCGGTCTTTCAATGAACCGAATTGCTCAGCTTTTGGTGTCAGCGCGAGCGCTGTTTTGAAGAGGGCGGGCACCTTATAATCAAGGCTATGCGCCAAAATTGAGCCATCTCCAGAAGACAAAGTTCTCGTTACGGAAGTCGATAACTTTTGGCATTTTGGCATTATTTAAAAAAAAGAAGCAAAAAAATTTGGATTTTTAAAGTGTCTGTGATCGTGCTGGCAAACGGCTTATCGATTGGGAATTTGGTGATCGCTTGAGTCAAACTTTCAAACAACTTTTTGAACGATTAAAAATTTTATTTTATTGCGCAGATCATTGGGCAGATTTTAATAAAATCATTCCAAGCACCCGCCTCTTTCAGGAAAAAGATAAAACCTTTTCCATAGATACAAAATAATTCTCGGCATTGCCATTGGTTTGCAAGATTTCGCCCCATAAGTGTTGAAAGTGGTTGAGATAGATATCAGGATTATAAAGTTTTAATTTTATAATGATGTATTGATATATGGTTAGAGAGACTAGGAAAACTTTACGATGTCAATAGATATAATAATAAAATCACCGGAGAATTACTATTCAAAGGTTTGCTGAGA
>NZ_BAUP01000036.1:0-6313 GCF_000648275.1 Holospora elegans E1
AAAAGTTTTGCAAGAGTATGCTGCATTTTTTTGACCAAACCTGAGACAACATCGCCATAGATCTTGTCGAGCGCGTCAATGACTACTTTTAACGCATTGGTCCAACACTTTCAGTTTGATTTGGTATTTGGTATATAACAAATTTTGAATAAACCTGGCTATGGATTTTTTTAATGAGTTTCTTTCCCAAGTAATTTAATTTTTAAAAACTCTTGATAAAGTATTGTAAAAGTTCATAATTCAAATAAATAATTTTTTTTATGAAATTGAAAAAAATTTATTACTCTAATTTACGCATAGCTAGAGGCGTTTTTACAAGAGAAAACTGGAAATTATGGTTTGTTGCCGCTCGATTTTTTCAAATTCACGGAACATTACTTTTGTTTTGGCCGTGTCTTTGGGGATATTTTTGTCAAACTAACAAAAGTATAAAATTCTGGGAACTGGCGTGGCTTTTTTGGGGATCGACCTGGATGCGATCGGTAGGATGCGTCTATAATGATTGGGTAGATGCTCCATTAGATTATTTTGTTCCTAGAACTCAAAATCGCCCTTTGATTTGCAAAGCCGAAGGGTGGAAAATTCCCATGATTTGTATTTGCGGATTTTTTAGTATTCTTGCAGTATGGACGTTACCGTTTAGGGTTGTTTTTCTCGGATGTGTGGGGTGGATTTTATCCTTAGCTTATCCTTGGTTAAAACGCTATATCATTCCTCAAGCAGCATTAGGTGTACTATTTGGTTGGGGAGTGTGGGTTGGCGCTGCTCTTTCTATGATCCCCAGCTTATCTTTATGTTGGGGAGAATATATTGTTGCCGTTTTATGGAGCATAGAGTACGATTCTGTTTATAGCGCGCCTGATCAATGGGCAGATCGCAAGCTTGGTTTAAAGTCTTTGGCAAACTATGCACGCCATCAAACAAGAAGAGTGGTTTTAGAAGTGTGTATGATTCGTTGGGGAATTATGGGAATTTTAAGTTATTCTTCAGAAAAATCTTTAATTTTAGTTTTATTATCTGCAAATATCACTTATTATAGTTTACTAAAAGTGTGTTTTATAAAATCATACTCCTGTCATCAGTATTTTTTACTACAAGCATGGATCCAAGGTGGAATATTAGTACTTTGGGCGTATTCTTTAGTGCCATTTTGATAAGCCGGACAATTACAAAAGAGAACTTATATCGTTTTCGAACCTAGAATTTTTGTAAAATTTAGTGTAGCTGGTGTCTAATCGGAAAACATAGGGAATCATGAAAATCAAAGCAATTATAAGACAAGATATAAAAGATTTTTTTTAGTACTTCTTTTATTAGACTTCTTGCGAAACTAGATTATAAAGAAGATTTATGATAAAAAGACCAGGAGGTAAGGTACCAAATACGAACAGATCAAAGAATAGCAAAAGAAAAATTTCGCAAGGTGACAGGAGTTAAAAAGGATACATTTTATAGAGTGGTGAATATTCTGCAAGAGGCAGAAGTTAAAAAAAAGCGGGGAGGAAGAATACGCCAAGCATAGAATATCGTCTTTTGAGGGCACTTGAATGTGTCCGCGAATACCGCATATATTATTTTCTATGTCAGCAAAAGTTACAAGTGAGAGTATTGTGTATGACACCATTAAGTACCCTTATTTTGTGCTTCCTGGGTACTGCTAAAAAGTGATAAAAATTTATGAAGTTATACTAAGAGAAACATCAATAGAACACAATAAAACGCTAAAAAAATAATAAAAAAATCAAAAATCGTAATAATAAACAAAATTAATTTTATTTAGAAAAAAAGAAGTGGCTTTCTATAAGAACACAACTCGTGGCATATGTACGGTGTTTTCAAAGGGTAAGTGGCACGATTTTAGAGGATTTAAAGAATCCAAAAAAAAGGTTCATCGAGAAAAAAGCTGCATCGTACGCCTGAATTACCAAAGAAGAACAGATAAAAATAAAAAATTTTGAAGTGAAAGAGAGATGAATGAAAAAGTTATTGGATTGCTTAAACGATTTAAACTTATCGTTACAGAAATAGGAGAAAAAGATTGGGACAAAGACTTAATCTTATTTCTGCTATTTATACTATGGAGTTAGCTAAATGATAGTTTACGAACAAGTCTAATGTTTTTCTCAATACAAAATGTATTTTATTGTATGGAGTTAGCTAAATGATAGTTTACGAACAAGTCTAATGTTTTTCTCAATACAAAATGTATTTTATTGATTACTTGCAAAAATATAAAATGACGAAAATTGGGGGTGAATTGATTTCTGTATTTTTGAATAAGTAAATGAGAAAATAAATGCAGAACTAAAACACAAAAAGGATGTTAATCTGACAAAGCAGCCGCCAGATTTTATATATCAAGAGTGATTGACAGCAGTTAATACAGAATGAAGAATTGTTAAATGTGCAAGATTTAGGTTTAAATTTTGTAGTTCCATGGTTTGATCTTAATAAGAAGCCAGCGCTGCATACTGTTCTTGTTGACTTTGGAAAAACAAAGTCTCATCCCAAATATGAATCTCCCATTCCAAGTTTACTTGATGGGCTAACCGCACTCGAGTTTGAATTTGACTGCCTAAAGCCCACAAATCTTGTGCTGTTGCATTCCCCAAATTAATTAAAAAGTTACAGTGGGTTGAAGAACACTGGGCATCTCCAAGACGCTCTCCCCTTGCTCCTACTGCATCTATCCACTTCCAGGCAAAACTTCCCGGGGGATTTTTAAAAGTACTTCCCCCTGTGCGCACTTGTAAAGGTTGACTATTTTGTCGCTGCTGAACATATCTACGCATAAGTTCTAAAATTTTGGAGGGATCGCTTGGAGTACAAGACAATACAGCTTCAATAAAAATCCACCCAAAGGGGAGAGCACATCGACGATATTCGTACCCTAATTCCTTTGGGCTAAGAACATGCAATTCTCCTGAAGGACTCATGACGGTAACTTCTTCAAGCACATTCGAAATTTCGTGACCATAACATCCTGCGTTCAGTGCTAATGCTCCTCCTATCGTCCCTGGAATTGTATACAAAAACTCTAAACCAGAAAGCCCTGCTTTTTGTGCTGTTTGTGCAACAACTCGATCTAAAGCACCTGCTTGGACCCGAATGCGATGGTTTTCTACTGTAATAGAATGAAACCCTTTTTGTAATTTTATAACAAATCCTGGCCATCCCTCGTCGTGAACTAAAACGTTTGATCCCGCACCTAATATTCGATACGGCTTTGAAACCTGTCGAATAAATTGGCAAAGATCATGAATGTTTAAAGGTGAAAAAACTCCCAAACAAGGTCCCCCCACACGAAACCACGTATGAGCATCTAAACGATCATATAATTTTAAAGAACCTTTTAAAGCCCATAAATTCATTTCTTTACCTCCATACCAAAGAAGCATTAACTGTAGTTTTTACTCCAGTTAATACACGCTCTAGCGCTTCAGGTAAAGCGTAAGCAAGCTTTGTAATGTCTCCAGCTCCGCAGCAAACTATAATATCCTCTTGAGTTGAAAATCGTGCAATATGGTCACATAAGTCTGGCAAACTTAAGCTCCATTCAGAAAAAATGTAGGCCTTATCATGGAATTTTTGAATTTTCTCTAGCAAAGTTTTAGAGTTTATTCCTTCTACAGGGTGCTCTCCCGCGCTATACACTGGAAGAACCATCACTTCATCCGCGTTGGAAAAACTTTCTGCAAATCCTTCCATTAAATACTGAAGTCTTGTATAACGATGAGGCTGAAAAATAACAAAAATCTTTTGCTTTGGATAGTGACACCGTAACGCTTCTAATACGGCTTTGACTTCTGTGGGATGGTGAGCGTAATCATCTAGAACATGCACTCCTTGAGCTGAACCGGTATACGTCAACCTTCTGCGAACGCTTTCAAAGGTAGAGAAGGCTTTATAAACATCTGACGCTTTTATTTCCAAAGCTTGAGCTACAGATACTGCAGCCAGTGCGTTGTATACGTTGTGAATCCCTCTAAGCTTTAGCTTTAATTCTTCCCACAAAACAGGGCAAGGTCCTGTCAACATAACGTCAAATTTAGTACCTTCCAAAAAAGGAGAAACATTTTTACAGGAAACAGATCCTTGAGTTCCATAAGTTATATTTAATGAAGACTCGTTTTGTTTTACAAAAAAGTCACAAAAAGATCCAAGATTACCTAAAATCCTTTTTTGAGATGCTTTTAATAAAAACCTAGAAAAAAAAGAAAATAAATTTTCTTCTGTTCCGTAAAACTCCATGTGCTCTGGTTCTACGTTGGTAACAATCGCGATATCAACACGAGAAAGATTAAGAAAAGTGCCATCAGATTCATCAGCCTCTATAACAGCCCATGGACCTTTTCCTTGGCGCACGTTACTTTGGTATAACGGCATAATACCACCGGTAATAATAAGAGGATCAATCCCAGCAACATCTAACATATGTCCAATTAAGGCCGTAGTGGTCGTCTTCCCATGAGTTCCACTTACTGCAATAACTTTATAGCCCGAAATAAGGTAATCTAAAAACTGAGAGCGATGTAAAATTGTTTTATTTAATTTTTTTGCTTCCAACAATTCTACGTTTTTTGGCTGAATGCTGGAACTGACTACAACATAATCAACATCTTTGGAAATATAGGAAGCATCATGTCCTTGATAAAGTTTTGCCCCCATTTTTTCTAGAAAAGTTAGTAAACTTTCTTCCCCTGACAACGTACTTCCTGATACTCTGTACCCTTGTTCTAAGCACACACGAGCCAAGGCACTCATTCCAATTCCACCAATACCAATAAAATGAACGGATTTATCTATTTTTTTTGTCATACTTTTTACAATAACCTATTTTAACAACATTCCATTTAAACTTCAAACGTACATCACAGCACAAAAACAGCTTTTTTATCCATATGTACTATAATAAAAAACGATACAAAAACCAATACTACAAATAAAACAAATAAATACCTTTATTTTTTTTCATATTTTTTTTTTAAAACTCATTTTGCCAATATTGAATCATCGCCATTGCTGCATCTTTGCGTCCAAAATTTTTCGCACGAGCTCCAGTATACAACAATCGCTGAGGGTGTTCTAGACTCTCTTGAAGGAAGAATGCAATTTTCTCTTCATTTAATTCGGATTGAGGGCAAGACCACCCTGCTTCTTGAGAAACCCAAAAAGCAGCATTGTAATCTTGGTGTTGATCTTTTGCGTAAGGATAGGGAACAAAAAATCCTCCACGTCCACAGCATGCCAATTCAGCTGCGCTAGAAGCACCACACCGACTGAACACCACATGTACTTGCTTTAAAATTTCCGGTAAAGATAAGAAAAAACTTCGAACATCGCAAGAAACATTTAATTGGTTATACCGTTCTTGCACATACGAAAGATCTTTTTCTGGGCATTGATGAAATATACAAAAAGCCTGACGGTGTGATTCATCAAGAAGTTCCAGCGCGTTTAAAAATACTTTGCTCCAAAAAGACGCGCTTTGACTGCCTCCTAAAATCAAAATTCCCAAAGGACCGTTTTCAAACTTAATATCAGGAATTTTAAAAAACTCTTTACGTACAGGAGTTCCCACCGGAATGACAGAAACAGTTTTTGGAACTTTTAACGTTTCAGGATATCCAGTAAACACTACAGGTATTCCTATCCATTTAGCAAGAAAACGATTTGCGCGTCCAAGCACTCGATCTGATTGATGTAAAGCAAAAAATTTGATTTTTTTCCCATCATATTTATAAAAAAACCATCCCAAAGCCATGGGGATCACACTCATTAATCCCCCAAAACTAAAAAAAGCCTGGGCAGAATTGGAATAAAGTTGAAAAAATTTTCGTGTTTGTTGAATCCACAGCCAAATCTGAAAACATAATGCTATAGGCTTCAAATAAAACTTATTGTGCCCAGAAGAAAAAGAAAAATTCTCAAGCACTTCTACATGATCGAACAAAGACACATCTTGCGTAATAAAACGTTCCCCCCGTTGATCTGTCAAAAGATATACCTCGTACGACAAATCTTTTAATCTTTGTGCCAAGGCAATGGCAGGAAATATATGCCCTCCTGACCCTCCAGCAATAAGCAGCACCATACTCTGACCTTGTTCTAAATCTTTTTTTGATTATCCATAAATTTTCTTTTTTTTCCATACTTAAATGTTTGAAGGGGCTAGATAGTGTCGTCACGAAAAGTTCAACCAAAGAAAAGGTATCTAATTTGAACGGAATTAAGAAATGAAGAAGTATTTTTGCGTATCGCGTTGCAATTCCTCTTCAGCGTTTCAGGTGAATAAATATATTCTCTACAAGAA
>NZ_BAUP01000035.1:0-2069 GCF_000648275.1 Holospora elegans E1
TTTTTTAATTCATCGCTATTACCCTAAAGGAATAGTAATGTTTATTCACAAAATAAGTTGCGCAAGAATGATCACTTTTCCTATTTCTTTTCACTACTCTATCTTAGGAGGCTTTTATAAATGCGTTGTCTTAGAAGGCTGTTTTATAACAGTCTTCGAAGAAGACACATTGTGGAATGTCATTGTATTCCTAGCACTTCATACTGTTCTACATTGTGCTATGGTCAAAGTTTACAGAAAGGCTTTAGCTAATAAAGCTATACGATAAAAATTTTGGATTAAATACTGAAAAAAGTTTTTAAAAAAAGACAAGAGAGGCAACAGAAAATAAATTTTAGATAAAAAAAAGTAGATTTTACAAAAACACAGATATTAAAGACATAATCTATAAAAAAAGTAGTTCTGATTTTGGGATTTTAAAGTATAGATTCAGGCTTCCAAAATTCCCCTTAAGGAGAATAAAAGTTGTGCAAAACAAAACGCATAAGACGTTTTTAACTATAGCCTGTTCAAAAAAAATTTCTTTTTTCTTGTGCAAAATACATAAAATTCATACCATAAGGTATGGAAATTTTTTGAGGTGTTTTCCTGTGAACTCTTCTTTTTACTCTAAAAGAGTTTTCTGGATACTGATAGCCAATGGATTAAACCATGGTGAAATTTTGATTTATAGTTTATTAATTCCTTGGATTACTCTCGACTTCTTTCCTCATACTTCTTTTATGATGCGTTTGGTTTGGGGATATTGTGTTTTGGCTATGGGGATCGTTACCACTCCGTTGGGATCATTTTTTTTTTCATGGATTGCACAATACAAAGGCCCCTTATCAGGAATGCGCTGGTGCTTACTGGGAAATACACTTTTGACGAGCCTTTTTATTATGTGTCCAACATATGAAGCCCTAGGAATTTTGTCACCTATGATCTTTTTTTTTCTTCGATTTTTCAAAGGAATTTTTTCTTCGGGACAAACCTCTATTTCTAAAATTTATGTCATAGAGGAAACCGTTAAAGATAAAGAATACAAATTTTCCTACCTATATCAATTTTCTTCTATGTTTGGATATGTGGGAACAAGCGTTCTTTCAAATATTTTAATAGAAAAGCTTAATCTTTCTTGGAGATGGGGATTTTTTCCATTTTTATTGCAAGCAGGAATCGGAATGACATGTTTTGCATCGCAGTGTAAAAAACAAGAATTCAAAAAATATGAAAAATTTGTTTTCTTTCCCAATAAATATACGCTCCAATACCTAAAACGTCATTGTAATTTGATCGCTATGGTCACGTTTACTACTGGACTAACACATATCACCTGGAACTTAACATTTATTATTATGAATAATTTGATTCCATTTGCAACATCGATATCTTTTTCCACAATACTTGGATCTAATCAGTGGTTAATGGGAATAGACACAGTGTTAATTCTTATCCTTGGTCCCCTGCTAGAACGATACAAGCCAGAAAAAATTTTAAAAATTGGAAGTCTTGTTTTAGGAATATCTCTTCCTGGATGTTTTGCCTTATTAGATGTATTTTCTTATCCAATAACACTAGCTATTGTACGGTTGTGGATTTTAGTGTGGGGAATTGTTTTTTCTTGTCCTTTATATATGTGCTACAAGCGTTTTTGCCCCAAAAAAGAAGTTTACCTGATTGTAGGGGCAGGCAACGCCTTGGGGGGAAGTATTATTGGGAAATTAACTCCGCTTTTAACATTGTGGATATACAGCAAAACAAATAATTTTTTTTCTATAGGAATATACGCAGGGGGAATAGCGCTTCTTGCTTGGGCAACACTAACCTTCGTAAAACAGCAAGAGTGATAAAAAAACAGTGAAAAAGTTGCAAAGCTCCTTCTGCTGTGCTTTCTGCTGCCACTGTGACGCCGCAAGCCAAAAAAGCTTTATCCCAATTGATCTGACCAGAATTAATAGCATCAGACCCGATGGTTGATGCCATGGAAAGCCCTGCATGTAAAATCTTATGAGTCAAGAAGTCCAAACAAGGCTCTGCTGGAGTATTTATAACATAATCAAAAACTTTCGCATCTTTTGGTAAGGTGG
>NZ_BAUP01000034.1:0-27841 GCF_000648275.1 Holospora elegans E1
TATGAAAACGCAAGGGGTTAACCTTGAAAATCCCCCTATGAAAGATTTGGGAAGACTTTCCAAACTTATGACCATTGTCGCTGTTGCTATTGTATACGCTTTTATAACAAGCCTTACACAAGAACACTCAGGTGGATCAAAGATAAACTCTTATTCTTTGATTTCAGCGATCTTTTAAACTACCTGAAAAAAAGTGAGGGGGAGTATGGAGCGCGTCAATGAAAATTTTCAACGCATTAATCCAGCACTTTCAATTTGATTTGGTATATAGGACGATCCTCTGGAGTTCTGAGTACAAAGATCCACGCAATCTGTGATACTATGATGCTGATGAAAGGGGGCGGCGAAAACTAAAGAAAAAAGGTGTTAGGCCGTGATTTCCCCTAAAAAGAACCATTTTAGGGCTTCAAATTATGATACATATCTTTTAAATCCCGTCATTTGATCGAGAATTTCTTCGCTAAACTGCAAGCAATACCGCGCTATGATAAAACGTCCGTAAATTTTATGGGCGCTATTCACTTGTCGTTTGGCTTAATTGAGGGCGGGTCTTAGTTTTCTTTTCTCCCCCAATCATGCTGCCCTTGTATCGAATATATGTGGTTTTGGCATGTCGCGCGCAAAACAACTTTCGTCAATATTAACCTATTGAGTTTTTATTATTTTTTTAGCTTGTCAATCCGCCAGAAAAACGCAAACCTTTTTACGAGATCCTCCTTGGGAAGATTCAGAGTTTTTTTATACTTGGGTCTCTATTTTGATTGGGGATTTATTCCTATTTTTCTTAGGCGTTAATTGATTTTTCCAACTGCTTATTATTGTAGTTGAGATCTTAAATCTTTTGGATATCTTGATAAAACTCTCACCAGCTGGTTGTAGCTTTAGCACTTTTTTACAAAACTGAACTGAATATGTCATCTTTTTTTCAAGTTTTGACAAATTTTCTAGCTTAACTTGTTTTTGTTGCATATGGCTTTTTTATCTGACCCTAGCTATATAGAAAAAGACTATAGTAATTTAGGTTGAATTAGATATTTTAAAGAAGCGCGAAATAGCGTCGAATAGAGCGTTGGAATTTAGTTATATTGTCCACCTCTTCAATTAGCCCAGAATTTCTCTATTGGATTCAAATCACAAGAATAAGGAGGTAGAAAAATTATACTGTATTTTACAGATTCTATTAATTTTCTACTTCTCTTGGATTTATGAAAAGAGGAGTTATCCATAATAACACCTTGACGAAGCTTTAGTTCATTGATCAGAAATTTTTTTACCCAAGTCCGTTAAAAACTATTGGCGCTGTCGGTTTGTTATTAACTAAACAGGCATACTATTTGTTCTTTGATACCATTTTTCCCCTTTTTGCCAACCAACTGTTCACTTTTTCTGCCCCAGCCTTCTGTCTTTACACATAGCTATATCAATGCCGCTTTCATCAGTATATACAAGACTTGGATACGCTATATCTTGATCGATTCTTGATACTGAATTCGCTTTTATTTGCTTTAATTTTCTTGGTTTGCTTCTAAGTGCGAAAAGTCTTTTTTTTAGCTATAGCCTAATCTTTTTACCCAGTAACTGAATGTACCCCAAATTCTTGAGCGGCTTTTTTCAATGTCATATCTTGGTTTTCTTTGACGTACACTTCAAGCTTCTCTAAGTTAATATTTTTTTCTGAGCCACCACGCTTCTTAGAAAAATAACTGAGTTCTTGTCTGCATTTTCTATGCCAATTTTCTATACCAACTTCCTATCGCTGATACACTTATTTTAAATAGGTGCAATGCTTCAATATACCCGCCCTCCCTCATCTAAATATTCTATTCACCTTTGTCTTAAATTCTTACTGTAGCTCTTTGTCGTTTTTCTTTAATTGCACCTAATTCAATTAAATTACATATCTAGCTTACAAAGGGAGTTACATCTTGGGTGCAGCAGATTTTATTAGAACCCTTCCAAAAGAAAGAGTTATTGTTCTGGATAATGCCATTTTCCATAAAGGGAAAGCTATGCAAAAGATGCTAGAAGATGCGGGTCATAGTTTGCTTTATCTGCCTCCTTATTTTCCTGATCTCAATCCTATTGAGAAAAAATGGGCCCAAGCCAAAAATATAAGAAGAACATTAACTTGTTCAATAGACCTCTTATTTTAATTCCATCTCTCGTAATCTTTTTATACTGATTTACCTGTAGTGTTAATACCAAATTGAAATTGCTTAAAAACTTCTGAAAATATAAAATTTTCTTAGGCTTTAATGGAAAAAACTTTTAGAAAAAAAATCCATAGAATAGGTCGTAACTTAAATACTAAAAAAACTTAACTTATTGTGATCATCTTTCGTATACCGCAGAACAAACTGTTCTAAGATGTATTAATTATCCTAAACGGGCTTTTAAAAATAGCCCGTTAAGAAAAACACACTTTCTTACTGCTCAAAAAATCCTAAGAAAATAAGATATTCCCCCTTAATCTTCATCCAAAAAATGAATTAATGATTTGGAGCGACTAGGATGACGTAATTTTCTTAGCGCTTTTGCTTCAATTTGACGAATACGTTCTCGTGTTACATCAAAGCTTTTTCCAACATCTTCTAATGTGCGCTCTTCTCTGTTTCCCCCAATACCAAATCTTAACCTTAAGACCCTTTCTTCTCGTGCGGTTAATAACGACAAAGCTTCCGAAAGTGCATCTCTTAAATCATTCATTACTGCAGCATTAATAGGAGAAATAGCAGTCTCATCTTTTAAAAAGTCTCCTATATGGCTGTCTTCTTCATCTCCTACAGGAGTTTCAAGACTGATAGGTTCTTTTGAAATTTTTAAAATTTTTTGTATTTTTGCCAAAGAGTACCCCATGCGTTCGGCAAGATCTTCCGGGCTTGGTTCTCGACCTGTTTCATGAACAAACGCTCTAGAAATTTTTAACATTTTGTTGATGGTTTCTATCATGTGTACAGGAATACGAATCGTGCGTGCTTGATCTGCAACAGATCTGGTGATTGCTTGACGGATCCACCATGTGGCGTAAGTAGAAAACTTATATCCTCTACGGTATTCAAACTTATCAACAGCTTTCATTAATCCAATATTTCCCTCTTGAATTAAATCTAGGAACTGGAGACCTCGATTGGTATATCTTTTAGCTATGGAAATCACTAAACGAAGATTAGCTTCGATCATTTCTTTTTTTGCTTGCTCTGCATCGTGTTCCCCTGTTTGAACAGTTTTTATAATCTGTCTTAGCCGTGCTAAAGGAACTCCTGACCGTATTGTGATGGCATCAATATCTGAAAGAATTTTCTCAATTTCATCTTTTCCTTTTGTAATAACCGCTTTCCACTTGTCTGAGGGAGCCTTTTCTTGAAGGTAAAGCCACCATTGTCTTGGTGCTTCTCCATTATAAGAAGCTAGGAAATCTTTTACCGAAACGCCGTTAGCTTCGCATAATTTTAAAATTTTCGAATCACACTTTAGCAATGCTTTTTGCAAATCTAAAACAAGCTCAATAAGATCTTTTATGCGGCCACTTTGCAATCGAAGACTTGAAAATATTTCAATAATTTCTTTAAGTGAAGCTTCGTTTTCAATTCCTGCTTGAATTTTATCTCGCACAGCACGAAACTTACTTAAAGTTCCTTCCAATAAATGACTTTCGTTTACCCATAAATCATCTTTTTCTATCAACACATCTTCATCTAATTTTTCTTCAGCTTCTGCCAATAGAGTTGCATCCTCATCATCTATTTCTCTATTAATATCTCCAAGAATTGGAGATATTTTTGGAGAATTAGCATTTTCTGTATTAGAAAACGGTTCTAGGGAGGAAACTTTTTTGTTTAGCTTTTTTTCTAACAAAGATTCTTTTTCTAGTAACTCTTCTAATCCGTCTTTTTCTTTTTTTTCTTTTTCTGCGTCAACACTTACACTTAAGACTTCTGTTAGCGCCTCGTCTACGTTATTTTCTAAGTCTACAAGATAGCGCAGCGTAATAGTTCCCTCTTCTAACCCCTTAATCCACTGATCTAATACTGAAAACAAAATAGGACTGCTGCACAACCCGGAAACAACCATATTCTTTCCTGCTTCTATGCGTTGAGCGATTGCTACTTCTCCTGTACGAGATAACAGTGGCACTGACCCTATTTCTTTTAAATAAAGTCGAACAGGATCGTCCATACCAGGAAGTTCTATTTCTTCTTCTTTGGAATCTTCTAAGGGGCTTAGCTCTAATTGTTCGGAAAGTAGCGTATCTTCTAGGGTGATTCCTATTCCAGCATCTTTTAGCAGCTGAAGCATTAGTTCTTTGGCTTGGATCGTAAAATCTTGAACAGCAAACAACTTATTTAAATACTTTTGACTCAAAAATCCCTGTTCTTTACTTTTTACAAGCAGAGCTTGAAGTAAATAGCACAAACTATTTTCTCCTTCACGCTCTTCTTCTTCATCTAGCTCTTTCAGCTGGTCTAAAAGATCGGAATCTAAAGTATTAATTGTAAATAATTCGTTATCTGATTCAACAGAATCAGAAGAGTTAAGTATTAAAGGGTCGACTTCCGAATCATGAATATCTAAAACATTTGTAAAAACAGAATCTTCTAGCCCCCCAGAACTTAAGCCTACTTCTTCAAAAGAAAGATCGTCTTCTATGATGGATTCTTTATCTTGGATACAGGACATAATGTTTTACTCCTTTTTTAAATTTTTTTTAAAACTTTTTCTACGATGATAGAAAAAGTTGACAGACAATAGGGATTATAGTCTAAATAAGCTCATCTTTAAATGTTAGTAATTTAAGTTCTTCCCATTCAGAAAAAAGTAAATGAGATTGATCCTTCAAGCGATCACGCATGTCTTCTAAATGGTATTGTGTTTGATGTGCGTTAAACAATTCTATCCATTGCGCTTGAAGGGTATTAAGGTCTAAATTTTGCCAAAATGCTAAATGGGGAGTTACACGCTGAACAAGGTCTTTATACCAAGAAGCATCAGAACAGTCTAAAAGTGTTGGCGGATGATGGCAAGAGTCAAAACTATTTTCTTGAAGCGCCTGCCACTGAATAAGAGCTTCTTTAAGGGGGACATATACTTGGGGACAATAAAGTTGAGCCAATATCTCTTGAACTTGTCCCAACAGCCCGGGAAATATGCATAACGCTCCCAATAAAATTTCTATTCCTAATACCAAAGAAACTGAACAAGGAGCCGTTTTGTTTTTTTGTGAAGAAAAACGCTTTCCATAAAATCGCTCTTTAAAAAAAGACTGATAAGCGCGTTTTACTTCAGAATTTTTTATAATTTCTGTTTGTTGTTTCCATAAAAGCACAGCTTTTGCCCGACGTTCTGGAACTAATAGAACTTCTTGAGAAAAAATATGATGATAAAGCACCTCAGAAAGGGGCGCGGCATCTTTGATAATTTTTTCCATAACATCCCACCCTTGATAATGAATGATACTTTGAGGATCTTGCCCCAAAGGAAGCTCTGCTATACGTAACGTATTACCAGGGGTTAAAAGAGGTAAGGCTGTGCATATTGCTTTGTATGCTCCTGTTTTTCCTGCCGCGTCTCCGTCAAAGCATATAACAGGTTCTGGTGTTACTTTCCAAATCATGTGGAGGTGTTCTGCAGATAAAGCAGTTCCAAGACACGCTACTGCTGGCATACGCTTCCAAAACGCAAGAGCATCAAGGTACCCTTCCACCACAACACAAGGTAGGTTAGATTTTAAATTTTCTATTCCATAAAGGATTTGATGTTTAATGAATAAAGATGTTTCTGGAGAGTTTAAATATTTAGGCATTTTTTGTTCTTGTAAACTTCTTCCTCCAAATCCCAAAATTTCTCCCCGAGCATTGAAAATAGGAAAAGTAATTCGTCCTTCAAAAAAATTTCTGTGATATTGATCAGTAATCAGTCCAGCTTTTATCAATGTATCAGAAGATATATGGGACTTTATAGTTTGCATAACTAAAGCATCACACCATCCCAACTTAAAATGTTCTTGACAAGAAAAAGAAATCCCTCTATTTCCTAAGTAATTTTTTGCAAATTCTTGATTTTTTAGAGCTTCAATAAAATATTCACATACATGCATCAAACATTCTTTTAAATCAGTATCTTGAGGTTTAATGTAGGAATATTGATTTTTCCATGATTGAATATTGGCTTGCTCTGCAAGCTTTTGAATCGCTTCTATTGTAGTGATGCCTTCGATATTTTTCAAAAAATCTATAACATCCCCATGAGCTCCGCATCCAAAGCAGTGATAACTGCCTTTTACTTCTTGCACGACAAAAGAAGGACTTTTTTCTTTATGAAAAGGGCATAGTGCGCTCCAATTATTTCCCTTTTTTTGTAATTTAATGTAGCCAGATACCAGGTCAACAATAGAAATTCTATGACGAATTTGTGAATAAATTGAAATGTCCAATCTTTAGTTTTTAATTAATCAGAGCTGTCTTTAGAATACACCAATTTTAGAAAAAAACCCACAATATACTCATACTGAATGAAATAGTTTAAAAGTTTAATTTATATGTGTTAATAATTTTTCTTATGCAAATATTTCTAACAGAAGAAGCTTGTGTTGCGTTAAGAACGCAGCATTGGCAAGAAAAGAAACGACGCGTAGCAGATAGAATTACGGCAGTTTTGTTATCCGACAAAGGGTGGAGCTTGTCAAATTGCTAAGGCTCTTTTGATTGACGATCGTAGAGAAGTATAAGGAAGATCAAAAGTTAATGGTGTCAAGCAAGAGCTCTGTAAGCAAGCTGAATGTTTCACAAGCAGAAAAACTTATCGCACATTTGGAAAGCCACACCGTATATGAAAGTGATTGATATGTTCTTGAGGCATTGACTAGACGATTCAAGGCAAGACCTCATGGCTGTGCGCCCATAATTTTTCATTTAAAAAGCCAGAAGCGCGGCCCGAAAAGGCAGCCAAGCAGGAGGCCTTTTTAACGGTGATGACAACACCGCCGAAAGATGAATCCATCCTGTTTGGTGATGCCCCCCACCATGGCAACGAAAATCACCTGTCAGGCACCCCCATTGCCACGATGGGAAAACCTAGAAAAATAATTCAAAGCAGCAAAGAGAAATTTAATTTAGAGTTCTAAAATAAATTGCACGTTAAACGTAAAAGCGTAAGTTTTGGCGCATAAGTTTTTCTGATTTCTAAACTTTTTTATTTCTGCAAGTTGATTTTAAAAAATAAATTGTGGTATAATACCGAAGGTTTTTTTTAG
This sequence comes from Holospora elegans E1, assembly GCF_000648275.1. NCBI lineage: Bacteria > Pseudomonadati > Pseudomonadota > Alphaproteobacteria > Holosporales > Holosporaceae > Holospora > Holospora elegans. Next base: position 7,250 of record NZ_BAUP01000034.1, read on the forward strand.
ATGAATACTTTAATTTCATATTTAGTGAATGCTTAAAAATAAAAATTCAAGTGGAATCGTGTTTGTTCTTTCTGCACCTTCGGGAACGGGAAAAACTTCTTTGTGTAAGCATATAGCTGCTTCGTTGGATCATATCCAAGAATCAGTTTCTATGACCACGCGGCAGTCTCGTCCTGACGAACAAGAAGGGAAAGATTATTTTTTCGTTTCAAAGAAAGATTTTCAAGCTTATCAAACTCAGGCCCGTTTTGTAGAATGGACTCAGATCCATGATCATTTTTACGGTACTCCTTTGGATCCGATGATGGAGTGTTTAAATCAGTCAAAGGACGTTATTTGTGCTTTAGATCAAGTTGGATTGCAAAAACTAAAATCCCACACAGCATTAAACGGAGAAATTGTAAGTATTTTTGTAGTTCCGCCAAGTCAAGATGCGCTAAAATTCAGATTGGAACAACGTGGGCAAGATTCTCCCGAAGTTATTTCTCGTCGCCTTGCTGCAAGTTCCATTGAAATGCATCAATGGGTTTATTATGATTATGTTGTTTTTAATGATGATTTTTTAATGGCTGCTTGCGAGATAATGGCAATTATTCGTGCAGAAAAGCTTAAAAGTGTCTATCAGTTTGGTCGTATAAAAAAAATTATAGAGGAATGGAAATGAGTACTCCCCAAAAAACGTCGATTTTAACATTCATAGGATTTCCTTTTGTTATGGTGGCTCTTTGGGAGTTTGATGAAGAAGGAGAAGAAGATTTTTCTTTCGAGGATCTTTCTTCTCGAGTGCACCTGATTACTCAATCACACTATAATCAAGATCATGCAGATCAAGAGCTCGCGTCTCTAGTTCAATCAATATATACTCAAGGCATTGAAAGGGGAAATTTGTCTCATGTTGCTACTTTTACGGCCCCAGGACCTTTTACTCCGCTAAGGGCAACAGTGGCTTTGTTAGACGGTCTTCATGCGGGCGCTTCTTTTCGCGCGCATTACTGGAACCTTTTCCAGGTATTGTTTTCAAAACACTGTGGGCGAAGTAACGTTCTTTGGGCTGTAGATAATGGAAGGCAAGCATGGAGCGTTGGATACATGATGCTTAGAAAAATGGTAAAAGATTTGGTACTAGAGGTTCGTGAAGACGTGTCTCAGGCAAGTTTAGAAAAATTTCATATACACTGCCAAGAAGATTCTTCCATATCAGAGCCATGGGAGACTTATTTATTGTGGCGGCATACTCCGGTGGAAGATGTGTTAGAGATACTCAAAAAGTTTGCTTTAAGTATTTTGTACGAAGATGTTATGATAAAACGAAAAATGAAGACATTTGAAGAAAAAATGTTGAATGTTTCCGGATCTGCTTGAATGAAACGTATAAAACTAGGTAGTTTATTCTTTTTCCGTGATGTGTAGAAAACGACAGAGTGTTCTAAATTTCTTTCGGGGATTTAAGGGTAATTAGGGGCGTATAGTAACCAAAGTTTTTGTACAACACGACGAGGTTTTGTAGATATGATTCACGATTCAAGCAAGAAAGTGCGCGTTGCTCTTATTGGTGCTACCGGACTTGTTGGGCGCACTGTGTTAAAGTTAATAATGGATGATAAAAATACGGATTGTTGGTCTATTTCTTTATTTGCTTCAAAATCTCATGAGCTTTCGATAGAAGGTATATCTTTGAATGTTTCTTCTATTGAGCAAGCAAATTTTTCCGATTTCGATCTGTGCTTATTTGCTACAGGAGAAGAGGTTTCAAAGATTTGGATCGAAAAAGCTTTGCACGCCGGAGCGCGGGTTGTGGATTCAAGTTCTTGGCGTCGATTAGATCCCCTAGTTCCATTGATAGTTCCCGGCGTAAATCACAAAATACTGAAGAAAGAAGATCGGTTATGTAGTCATAGCAATTGTATTGTAAGCCCTCTTGCTTGCGTGCTTGCTCCTATTCATCATTTATATGGGTTAAAATGCGTGTATATTTCCACATATCAATCGGTGTCTGGTGCAGGAAAGCAAGGGGTAGAAGCATGTTTTATGGAAACTAAGAATAAATTATCTGGTCAATGTGTAAACACTCATTATTTTCCAAGAAGTATTGGCTTTAATGTAATTCCGCAGATAGGTGATTTTGATACGCAAGAACAGAGCAGTGAAGAAGAAAAAATTCAAAAAGAGTTACAGCGTATCTTGCAAACTGATTGCCCGATTTTTAGTATTGCGGTACGAGTTCCTGTTCTGAAAGGGCATGCTTCAGCATTATGGGCAGAATTTGAACGCCCGTTTTGCATACAAAAAGTAAAAAACATCTGGAATCAGTCTACCCATGTAGAAGTTTCAAACAATTATTTAACCCCAGAAGAAATACAGGGACGGTTTGTCGTTTCTGTGGGAAGGATTCGTCAGCTTAGTCCCCATCATCTGTCTGCTTGGGTTTGTTCAGACAATACATTAAGGGGGGCAGCTTGCGATATGATTGACATTGCCAAGATTATGATATGCCAAATGTTTTTATAAAAAACAAGTTGGGGAAGCTTTTCCTTACTAAGAATAGTCGTTAGATCTTTTGCGTAAGAAAGGAAGGAGGTTTCGGTTTTTTAAGATAAGGTTTTAGAGTTGATTTTATTTAAAGAACGCTATATCCTTATGAAAATTGGTGAAAGTGTATTGCTGTAATGTCCCAAGTAAAAAATTCTCCTTTTGTTGTTGGGTTGTTTGCTCTTTTAGCAGTTGCTCTAAGCATGGGGTCTCCTTTCATAAAAATTTCTTATTTTTGGGATCGTCCCATCATCACAGTAGGGAAAACAAAGATTTACGAACAGGAATTTCAAAAGTTATTTCTGCAAAAAATTCGAGCGTTTTCAGTGTTAAGAGCTTCCGGTGCGCTTTCTATGCTTCCTTCTCAGAATGAAACGCAGTATATACTGGAAGATCTAGTCAAGGATGTTGCGCTAAGGGAAGAAATTCGATCTTTGGACTTTCAGGTTTCTGACCGATATATTAAGCAGCTTATCGCGCGATATCCTGAGTTTCAAGACGGAAAAGGACAATTTTCAGAAAGAAAATTTAGAGAAACGTTAAAAAATTTATCCCTAGGATTGAAAGAATTTTTATCCCTTGAAAAGGAACGCGTTTCAAAACAAAGATTAAAAAGAGCAGTAATGTCACAGTTTTATGTTCCAGGTATCTTAAAAAATTGTATTGATGAAGCTGTATCTCAAAGAAGAACAATACGTTGGAGAGAGTACAAAATTTCTGATTTTAAAAAAATTCCTTCTCCTACTTTACAAGAGTTAAAAGATTTTTATAAAAAGAAGGAAAAAATCAAAGCACCTTCTGCAAAATACGTTGTGGCTTTACAGATTTTTTTTCACCCAAAAAGTGATAAGAAGATGATCGAAGTAGAAGAAGAGCTTAGTACAGGAAAGTCTCTTGAAGAAATTGGAAAAAAATTGAATCTTCAGTATAAAGTTGTTTCCGTTCAACGACCAAAGGATGTGAATGCTTTATTCTCGGAAAAAAGCACTCCAGAATTTAGAAATACAGCATACAGTAAAGTAACGATGATGAAGCCAAAAAGTGATCCTGAAATCTTACAAGATAGTCAAGGAACTTACGTAATCCAAGTTCAGCGTGTTGAACCAGAACGGGTGTTAAGTTTTGAGGAAGCAAAACCTGTATTAAAAGCGCGTTGGCTAAAATTAGCTCAAAAAAAATTAGCAAAAGAAAAAGCGCTAAAAGACCAAGACAAAACAAAAGTTAAAAGTATGCAAAAAGCTTATAGCACTTGGCTAAGTCCTAATAAAGAAATTCCAGAGACGGTTTCAAATGTTGCTTTTAGAGTTGCACTTCATGAATTTCGAGTGATAGAAGAAAAAGGGAAAATATTGCTTGTGTATTTAGAAAATATAGAAGTACTTTATAAAACGTCAGAACAATTAAAAGAAATTCAGCAATTACTTCAAGAAGAATGGAAAAACAGGGCCTGGGGCAGCTATGTGCAAGGATTAGTAAAACAATATCAGGTAGAAGTAGACACAAATCGCATTCAAAATATATTGAAAAATCAAAAAGGAAGATGATAATGGTTGCTGTTTTGAAAGAGATCTTTGAAATCATGGAAAACAAAAAAACAGAGTACATCGTTTCGATCGATGTTTTAGACCGATGTTTTTTTACTGATTTTTTTGTTATAGGACAGTGTCGTACTTCGCGGCATATGATTACAGTGTGTGATGCATTAATGGCGTGGGCAAAAATGCACAAAAGAGAAGTACGTATTCAAGGACGTAATGAGGAAAGCACTTGGATTGTTTTGGACCTTGGGTCAGTCTTTGTTCATCTGTTTTTGGAGGACACAAGAAAAATATTTGATCTAGAGTCCTTGTGGGAAAATTCCTCCCCTAAACAGTATAAGCTGATTACCCATTCCGATTTTGGAGATTCTTAGTACATCAGTTAACATCGGAACAAAGAAAGAAAGTTCAGAAATAAAAATAGAGAATTTAGGGGGGTATAAATTTTTTTTAAAGGAGACCTGATTTTTGGTCATATTGTTGTGGATTGGCTATAGGAAACGACAAATTAAATATCTATACAATAACTTTGGATGCACTTCTTAACGTTGATGTTTGATACTTCTTTAAAATACCTAGGCCAAGTCCTCAATTAAGCCAAAGGACAGTTGAAACCAAGTGAATAGCGCCAAGAAAATTTATAGACGTTTTATCATGTTGCTAATATCACATAAAAAGTCATATTGAATGAATTTTGAATTGATAAAACTCTTACTATACTAATTTAGGTTGAATTAGGTGTAATTTTTTTGTTAAAATAAAAGGAAAATGACAAAACGCTACAGCAACGATTTAAGACAAAGGGTAATAGAATATTTAGATGAGGGGGAGGTATATTGAAGCATCGCAACTATTTAAAATAAGTGTATCAGCAATAGGCAGGTGGCATAGAAAATTGGCATACAATCAGTTGCTGGTTAAAAAGATTAGGCTATAGCTTAAAAAAAGACTTTTCGTACGTGGAAGCAAGCAAAGAAAATTAAAGCAAATAAAAGCAAAGTCATTATCAATAATAGATCAAAGATATAGCGTATCCAAGCCTTATATATATTGATGAAAGCGGTATTGACAGGCTATGTGCAAAAACATAAACTAGGGCAGAAAAAGTAAAAAGTTGGTTGGAAAAAAGAGTGGGAAATAGTATCAAAGAACAAATAGTATTGCCGGTTTGGTTAATAACACGTCGATAGCACCAATGGGAGTTAACGGATCTTGCGACACAGTATTATTCCAAGCTTGGGTAGAAATTTCTGATCAAGGAACTAAAGCCTGGTCAAGGTGTTATTATAGATGATGCCTCTTTTCATAAATCCAAGAGAAGTAAAGAATTAATAGAATCTGTAAAATGCAGTATAATTTTTTTACCTCCTTACTCTTCTGATTTGAATCCAATAGAGAAATTCTGAGCTAATATGAAGAAGGGGATTGAATGCAATATACTAAATTCCAACGCTCTGTTCGACACTATTTCGTGGCTCTTTAAAACATCTAATTCAACCTAAATTACTCTATCTAGAAAAAGTATAATACCTATAGATTAAACAAAAGATCGAGAATTTCAAAAAATTTGGATTACCTGATCGTATTGATTTCTTTTTAAAATACCGATCTTAAAGTGATTTACTATTGCTTCAGCTGTGTACAGACGAAATTGACGCATGATAGCACCAAACCTTGCGATTAAAATTTTTTATTTTTTAATAAATCTAAAATTTGTGAGTATTTCAATTGAGAACACAAAAAGAGAACTTGATCGTTTTGTATGAAATGTTCAGGATTGAATAATAACTTTTTTTTTCGTAATACAGCAATGATTTGCACATCTAAGTTTTTAAAATCCGAATTCTGCATTTTTAAGAAATAACTTTCTTCTGCCAGCACAGCTGTAATGAGTACCATCGGTTCTGTACTTTCTGAATGTGTGTCTGCTAACACATGAACACGCTGTACACAAGAAGGGCTAAGGTGCGTCATTAATTGCTCTAAAATTAATGCATTTGGATGAATAATAGACCTTACACCTATCTTTAATCCAATGGGAATGTACGAAGCATCTTGCACTATAGATACTGAATGGTGCGCATGTTGATGGGTAAGAGCAGACAAAAGGTTGTCAGCATCACTTAATCCAAGCGCCAAAATTCCGCTTTCTTTGGGAGGAATTCCAAGATCTTCTCGGAATTTTTCATCTAAAGGATTTCCATTATAAAAAGAAAATTCAGGATAAAGCGCAGCCAGCGCCCTATATTTTTCAGGATCTGAGGAAACAAAAAATACTTGCTTAAGATCAAAATAATTTTTGTGCACTATCTTTGCCAGTGCATAAGAAAACGAATTAATCCCTAACGATACAATATATTTTGGAAAATTCATCGAAATTTCAAATAATCGTTTCAGTGGAACAATAGGATGGTACACAATACATACTCGATCGTTCTCCTTAAGAACTATATTTTTATGAGGAACTTCCGACTTATTCTGACGAAAAATCTGTATAATTTTTGAATCCTGTACGGCATGGTATCGCTCAATATCTTCAATTTTCATTCCGCACAAGTGGTGTTTAGCTTCAATTTTCATTACAATCCCATGAAGTTTTTTTTCAAAAAACGACATGTGACGCATAATGTTTGGGTAATAAAGCCTTTGAAGAACACCTTTTGCTCCATCCATATCAAGATTTAGTAATAAATGAATGCCTTCTTGAAGAGCGCTTGTCTGCATCACAGTATAAATTTCTAGATCTTTCAATCGTGCGGCTATAAACCCAAGAGAGAAACTCTGCCGTACATACCTGCACGCAGTTAAATTTACACTATCTTTTTCGGTAACGCTAATAAATCCACACGTTTCATCTAAATCTAATTGAGATAAAAGCACCAAATCTAAAACGCTTCCTGCGATACCCTGAATATCGTATTTTTTTAAAAGGTCTTGCACCACATCAAAACAAGAATCAATAGCTATAATTTCATAGTGAATTTGAAGATGATGCACCAGACTTTGCCCCAAAGCCCCCATCCCTGCAATAATCAATCGTTTAATCACGAGCCGGCAACGTAATCGTTTTTAGTGCTTGCTGTAAGTCTCTAGCACGCAAAATATACTTTTGAGAATACGTACTTAAAATTCTAGAAGGAGTTTTCGAAGATTTTTTTCCCTGTAAATGCATCAGCGCTAGATGCGTATGCTTTTTTGCATCTTGAATATCTCCCTTACCCATAGCACATTCAGCCATTGCAACATGCATTTCTCCGATACGATTTAATTTTCCTAAAGCAATTCCCAACCAATACCACATATAGGGATCTTGTTGAGTGCCAAAGACCGCCCCTTCCAACAAAGTTGCACTGCGTTTCCATTGCATAGGATCGCTACCATCCAATGCGATAATTGCTGAGTAGGTTCTAATATTTATATCCTTTGGACGCATTTTTAATGCAGAACGAATAAAATCTAATGCTTGCGTCAAATGTCCATTTTCAAACAAGATTTGAGAGCGTAGCTCTAAAGTAAACGCATCTCTTTGATTAGTCTTTTCAAAACGGTCTAGAGCTTTCAATGCGTGTTGAAGTTTTCCTTTGCGGTGTAAAAAAATACTTTCTCCCAAAGCGCGGTACTCTTCAGGTATTCCCGTTAACTTTTGCCGAAATTCTTGCAACGTGGACACATTTTGAAGCTCTGTACATGCCCAAAGTTTTGATTTAATTTTAAAAAATTCTCTATATATACTGGGATCTAATGGCTTAACAGGGCCACTTTTTTTTTCAGCATCTCGAATACTTGCCAACCGATCTCCAGAACAAGGGTGAGTTCTAAGATACAAAGGAACCTGACTAATGCCAGACGCCCGAACCATTTTTTCCATAAAAGTCGCCAATCCATTCATAGACCACTGCAATGTTTTTAATACCCCCAAAGCAAATTGATCTGCTGACCCTTCTTGAGCTCTACTAAAATGCATCATATCGGTTAACGCAGTTAGGTCAATCAAAGAGCTTCCCCCTAAAAACCCCGGAAGCACGCCTAACCCTTCTTTAGAAGTCAACGCCGTCATTCCTGCTGCAACTCCCGCAAGTACGCGTAGTATCGTAGACCTTATTTCTAAACTTTTCATCAGGTCCATGGCTTTTGTCAAATGATCACACGAAACATGACCCAACTCATGAAAAAGGACCCCGATAATTTCTTCTGGAGTATCTGCTGTTAAAAACACTCCTACGTTGATGAAAATATTACCATTTTTTGTAGCAAAAGCATTGATAGTTTGGCTATTAACTAAGTGAAAACTCACTCTAGAACGCAGGCTATCTCCCAAAATATCAAAAGCTGGTGCGCACACCGTATTTAAAAAATTTTCTACTTGACTATCGGATATTACCGCCCCCTCTTCAAATCGCAAAGGCATAGCACCAATGATCATCCCATAAAATATAGTAATAATTTTTATGAAATTTACATAAAATTTCATCGCTCTTTTGATAGCAAAACTATGGCTATAATCATAGCAGCACTTCCGCCCCACATCCAGATACTTGGCCAAGGTTCTTTAAAAAAATACCATCCTAAAAATGCACTAATGGCCGGGCGAACTGCTCCAAAAGGTAGTAAAAAAAGCACTCGATGCAATGAAAGCGCGCGATTCATTAAAAGATGTGATAAAAATGTTAAACTTCCAAGTATCACAAAATTTTTAAAAATTTTTAAAATATCACATTAAGTATAGTCTGCTTTCCAATCATAACTTCTACCTTAAAAATTGGACCAAAAATATATTCTGCTGCAATATAAGACCCCGCTCCCAAAGCAGTTAAGGCAAATACTGAACACCCAACATCTTCTGGAGAAGCACGCCGCAACATCTTTTTTGCCAAAATATTAGAGGCTGAAAAACAAAAAATAGCCAAAAATGGAAATACCGGAAATTTTTTTAATTGAAAACATGCCCCCCAAGACAAGTCGAAAAGGCTTTTTCCGTAATTAATTAATAGCCCCCCAAAAATACTTACACCGATAGCAGCAGCCCTTCGCCAAGTTAAAGATTCTTGTAATATCAAAACTGCCAAAAAAATCGTAGCACACGGACCAAATAATCCTAAACAAATCATTTGAAAAAGAGAAAAATGCTTTAGGCTGATCGTCCATAATAAAACTCCCGACAAAGCAAATCCTCCCCTTAAAAGAGAAAGTGGACGAAAAATATTAAACTTCAGTGAAAAACCAAATCCAAGCCAAACCCAAAATAAGGCCCCTAAATTTTGGACAAAAACAATCCAGAGCGCAGAAAGATTCGCACTTTTAATTGCAACATTTAAACAAGAAAAACCTAAGCACGCCCCTAATTTATATCCTATTGCACTCCAAGACATACAGCCTTTAATAATTTAACATTTTTGGCGCAACAATTATACGAACGTTGACCACAACTTGTGGATGAAGTTCTATTGATACTTCATGAGTTCCAAATGTTTTTAAAGATTTATCCATTAAAACTGCAGATTTAGAAAGTTTAAACTCTTCTTCCGGAAACCGATCTTTTATTTTACTAACCAACAATTGACAAACGTCCAAAGTAGTAACAGAACCAAACATCACCCCAGCTTCGTTACTTTCTTTAGAAAAAGTCAACTCAAAAGATTCCAGCTCTTCTGCGTATTTCAAAGCTAAAACTTTACGAGATTCATCTTCCGCTTTCAACGCCTCACTTTGAATCCGAACTTTTTCAATCTTTTCTGCTGTCGCAAAAAAAGCTTTTCCTTGAGGTTCTAGATAATTTCGGTGATACCCGGGCGCTACCTGAACAATGTCTCCAACGTTTCCTAATTTTCGAATGTTCGCACACAATACCACTGAAGTTTTTTTATTTTTTTTAATTGCCATAACTTGCTCTACTCCTTTTCATTTAACAGAGGCATGATCCAAGGTCTAAAAATTGAACACAACCCCAAAATAACCAACGGAACTCCACTTATACTAGCACAACACCCTATAATAAAAAAGACAAGCCCTGACCTATTTTTCCAAAGACTTCGAAGAAAACTCCAGCCTTCTAAAACAAAGGGCAATGTTGCACTTAAAGCCATATTACAGAATACAACTTGCGCATCTTCTAACGCTATTGCCAGCATAAGAAACGCGCTTAATATCCAATAGTTCCACATAGAAACAGCATACATCTTTTTTAAAGAAAACTGATCCTTTAGAAACCAAACGCCACAACAAGCTCCCGAAAGCAACGATAAAACTCCAGGCCACATCTTTAACAAAAGAGGTGCAGAAACTTGAACCATTACGTCTTGCCACCACAATCCCACAAAAAAAGTAGCGCCCATCATAATGCAGCTAAAAAATTTTAAAAATACATCTTCTGGTATTTCGTTTTTAAAAGATTTTTGATGACGTAAAAGCATCAGTGGAATAACAAAATACACAACATAAGCTACCAAAATTGCAACAGGATACTCAGCCAGAGCCAAAGAAGAAAACGCAAAAACTGAAAGAAGTAAAGAGATTTCCAACTGAACGTTTAAAAGTACCGCAGCAAAAGGAAATACCAACCCCAACAAAATCCACTGCCCCCAAAAAGAAGACGGGGAAAAAAAACATAAAAAAGAAAAAAATACCACAAAAGCGGTGGCAAGATATTGATAAATTTTTTGCATCACATCTCTTAAAATGCTTACTTTTTGTACGGAATCAAAGCAAGATACCGAGCAATTTTTACGGCATTAGCGATGCTTTTTTGACGCTTTGCATTAGAAAATGTGCGAGGAGTTTTTTTGTAAGACTCCTCCTCTGACCTTTTATCCACCATTCTGCGATCCACTTGAATCAGACGTCCTGGAGTTATTCTTCCAGAATCTGTCACGGATCGATTCAACAACTTCAGATTTTTAAAATTTATTTCACTCTCTTTCAAAGAACGAATATACTTTTTACGCATATAATTCATAAAACTCTCCCTTCATTATTAAAACAAAAAATTCCTAAGAGACAGAAGAAGAAGGCTTAGATGCTCCATTAACCGCATCCACTAAGGAAGACTGACGCAGCATTGTGGGCTCTACCAACAAACTCTCATCCTTGACTTTTAAAACAAGATGTCGAAAAATCCCCCCATGGAGTTCTACAGAAAGAAAACGTTCCAGCTCTTTCACGCAAGAAGGGTCAAGCTGAGCCGTGCAATAAACATAGTGTGCTTTATTGCGCTTATGAATGGGATACGCTAAAGTGCGAAATCCCCAATATTCCGCTGGACTCAACATCCCTTGATACCCTTGGACTTGAGATTCCAACTTTTGAAAGACTTCTAAAACCTGAGGCATAGAATAATCTGGATTAATAATCAATACCACTTCATATTTTAACAAAGTATCACGTTGGTACCGCCCTCGTAACACTTCTTTTATAGTTTCTTGCATTGCTGTCATGCTATTTAACTCTCCTGAATATTAGCATCTACCTAAAGAAAATAAAGCTCACAAATGTTTTTTGGATTATCGCACAAAATTTCTGGTACCGCAAGCAGCATCGAAAGCTTTTCAGTCAATAAAACCCAAGAATTTCACATAAAAAAAGTTACATAAAATGGAACAGTTTTTTAGAATTTTTATTTAAAAGTTGGTTTTTTTAATTTTTCAAGAAAAATAATTCATCGATAAATCTTTCTTTCACAAAATCATTAAACTAGAGATCCGCTAATCGTTTTAAGAATCTGCAAAACAATTCACAACTTTTTATTATATTAATTGTAAATTTTAACAATAATAAAATTGTTTTTACATTAATCTTTACTTTTTTATTAAATATAAGTAGACAATAAAGGGTTTAGGTGGTATATATAAAAGAATAGGTTGTTCTATTCTTTTTTTAGATAAATAATGAAAAAATCACCACACCGACAAGCCTTAGGGCGTGGATTGGGTGCTTTGCTGGGAGAACAAGGAACCGAAAAAACGGAAAATCTCTCAAGCTCCAAAGATCGCTCTGGTTTAGAAGATCAACCCAGCACAAAAGATCGCTCTGGTTTAGAAGATCAACCCAGCACAAAAGATCATTCAAATTCTGAAAAGCGCTTAAGTTCCACGCTTCAAAAAGATGAGACTTTATCATGGCTGCGTCCTGAAACTCTACAAACCAATTCAAAGCAACCTCGTGTTGTTTTTGATGAAGTGTCTTTAGATGAACTTGGGCACTCTATCCGATCTAAGGGAATTTTACAACCCCTTTTAGTGCGCCCATGTGGAGAGTATCGTTATGAAATTATTGCCGGAGAAAGACGATGGCGCGCAGCTCAGTTAGCAGGGATCGAACAAATTCCTTGTCGTATTCTAGAAGTTTGCGATGAAGAAATGATGGAAATTGCGCTCTTAGAAAATATTCAAAGAGATGATTTAAACCCGATTGAAGAAGCAAAAGGATATCAACACCTTATTGATGCGTTCAGTTATACTCAAGAAAAGTTAGCTCATCGCATTGGAAAAAGCAGAAGTCACATTGCCAATATGTTAAGAATTTTAAATCTTCCAGAATCTGTCCAAAATTTAGTTCTAGATAAACATCTTTCTCTTGGGCATGCAAAAGTTATTTTAAGCAGTCGATTTCCTGAAGAATTGGCGCAAAAAGTTATAAAAAATCAATGGACAGTAAGGCAAACAGAACAAGAATTAAAAAAAGAGCAAAGTTTAAAAAAATCTCAAAATTTGTTTGAAGGAGCTTTAGAACACTCCACAGAAGCGCTGCGTCAACACTTAAATCACTTGGAAAAAAATGAATTAGAACTTTTAGAACGTCGTCTGCAGACTTGGGTAACGCACAGTCAGGTGAAAATTCAACATAAAGGAGCTTCTTTAGAGATAAATCTTCGATTTAAGAATTTAGAAGATATGGAACATTTTATTAGTTCAGTTCAAGAAAAATCTGAACTTCCTTAGGAAAAAAAGAGCATGGTTTGGAATTTTGTAACGGAATGTGAAAAAAAAGTTAATATTATTGACAAACTAAATTTAAAAAATGTTTTGGGTGACGTTTGCATTTTGGAAAAATCTATTGTTCCCTTTACTTTAAAATCTTCCGGATTTTGTGATGTATTAACTTACCTAAAAGATCGCATAACTTTTCAGCTTCACAAAGCTAAGGAGTGTCGTGGTGAAGAATTGTTTTGGTCTCTACACACATTGATTTTTACAAAAAGATCTTTTTTAGAAGGGCATAATACCTTAGAACAGTGCGTTAATTCTGTTACTTTGTGGTCTGGAGGAAGCCACAAGGTGTGTACAATGATAGGAAAAATTCAAAACGATTCCTTGATAAAATTTCGTTTATCTACGACAAAAGTTAAATTTAAACGCATTCCAAAAGAAATGATAATTCCCCTTGCAGAAAGTATGATTCAAGAATCTTATAGCGGGGGATACCAATCGTTTGGTCTGATTGGGCAATATATTCGCCATTTTGCAGGTCCTGTGGGCGGATGTGAAGGGGCGCCTTTACTACCGTTAATTCATTTTCTGGGCCCCCTCAAGCAAGACGCATAATTCTTTTAATTTTTAAAAATTTTAGATATCTTATTCGAATAGTGAAGGTTGATCTTTTGTTCTTTTTTAAGGTAGAGTAGAGGTTCAGTATAATTCAGAAGCACACCTTAAAAATCCCAAAAGAAGCATGGTGATCATAATAAAATTTACATCAAAAAAAAATTAAAATTTTAACAAATAAAATAAATTTATTAGTAATTTTAAGTAAACACTTGATAAAATTATTCTTTCTGATAAATTCATTTTAGCGGTACAGAGAATACATCCTTTCTTAACATGTATACATTCTTCTCTAATTTTTTGATGTGGATATGGATATTTTTTATAAGTGGATGTCAAAGAGAAAATTACCAAGATCCTGATATAAAAAAAACGAAAGAAGATTTTCTATGCCTTACCAAACCCGTGTGTAAACGTTCTAGCGTTCACTGCATACCTTTACAAAAAAAATGTTCTAAGCCGTGCTGTTACGATATTCCTGTTTCAATTTGTTTATCAGGGCAACTCCCCTTGCAGGAGGTGTTTTTCGAGCTGGCAAAACAGTCTAATGTGAATATTGTTTTTGACCGACCGTGCGCTAAATCTACAACAGTTTTATACCGTGCACAAGAAAAACCTTTAGAAAAAGTTTTAGACGATCTTAGCTCAACTTATGATTTGCGGTATTATTACCTCAATGACACTCTTCATATTGCGCCAGACAGTCCTCACTTAAAAATTTATAACGTTCAATTTTTAATAGGTGCAAGAAAAACTCAAACAGAAACTTCGGTAAGGACGGATATTTTAGGACAGGGAAATAAGGGAAAGTCAGCGTTTTCTCAAGAAAATGGTGCTTCTATCCAAATAAAAAGTCAAAACGAAGTAAATTTTTGGGAAGAATTAGAAAATAATGTTCAATATATATTAAAAGAGCCTATTAATAAAGAAAAACCATCCTATGCTTTAAACCGTTACGCAGGAACACTATCTGTATGGGGAAATTCCAAACAGCATCGTGCTATCGAGTTATATCTAAAACATCTTCAAAAACTTGCAACGACTCAAATTCTTATTGAAGCTAAAATTATTGAAATAGAGTTAACCGATGAACATAAAAGCGGAATTCAATGGGATGCGCTTCCCGCATTAAGTGCAGCAATTAATGCAAAGGTAAATATGCAAGACGGAGCATTTTTTTCATTCTTCATAGATACCAAAAACTTAAACGCTTTTGCAAATTTTATGAGTAAATTTGGAACAGTGCGCACATTAGCCAATCCAAGGCTGACAGTACTGAACAATCAGGCCTCAGTTCTAAAAGTCGCACGCAATGAAGTATTTTTTGAAATGCAGATGGATGAAGTTATGATGACTGCAAATTCTCCTCATATTCAAAAAGCAAGAAGTCAAATTCAGACTGTTCCTATTGGGTTGATTTTGTACGTACACCCTGTGGTTAATTTTGAAACAGGACAAATTGTTTTATTTCTTCATCCAACGATATCTCGCATCATTGATGTTAAAAACGATCCAGCCATCGCTCTTTCTATGAAAGGCATAGCTACTCAAGTGAAATCAGAAATTCCAGTAATTCAGGTCAGGGAAATGGATTCCGTTGTGGCTGCAAAAGAAAACCAAGTGATCATTCTTGGAGGATTAATGGAAGAAACTTCAGAGTACAAGACTTCTGGTATCCCATTTCTTTGTGATATTCCTCTGTTAGGAGCGTTATTTAGTTCTGAAGAAAAGGTTAAGCGTATTACAGAACTTGTGATTTTACTTCGCCCCAGGATTCTTCGTACTGAAAATCCTAAAAATATGTCTCCAGAAGATCAAAGACTTTATCAAGAATTTACACAAGATCCAAGACCTTTTCCTGTACAAAGTCAATAGACAAAAATCGAAAGGCGTCAGGTAAGCTTCAAAAAATAAAAAGCAAGTTGCTCTTAACTAAAAGAAATTTAGGTGAAAGCGCCGCCTCCTTTTTTGCTCAGTTGTATGCGATTTAAAAAAACGAGACCTTTAACCAAAGGGAGCATGGTTAATTTTCAAAGTTTTATTAACATGAAGTACCGCAAAAATACGCAGTGTTACCTCTAGCATTTCAAGTGATCGTGTGTTTGCAAGGGGGGCAAAATCTTGCAAACCAAAGGTGGTGTGGAGCGTTGTTTTGTTCAATGGAAAACGGTTTATCTTTTCCCTGAAAAGGGGTGGGGACTTGGAATAATTTTATTAAAACCTGCCCAATGATCTGCGCAATAAAATAAAATTTTCTATTTTTTTAATCGTTCAAAAAGTCGTTTGAATGTTTGACTATAGTGATCACCAAATTCCCAATCGATGAGCCGTTTTCCAGCACGATCCTGGACTTTAAAACTCCAAGCTTTAAAAATCCAAATTTTTGCTTCTTTTTTTTTAAATAATGCTAAAATTCATCGACTTCCATGACAATACCGTTGTCTTCTGGAGATAGCTCAATTTTGGCGCCTAGCCTTAGAACCTGTATTCATGAATAAAAAAGTGTGATATAAAAGGATTGGAGGTGTAGAAGAAGAATTATCAAAGCGATTTAAAAGAGAGGGTGGGAAGTGAAAAAGCATCGTTTTGATAGCGGAAATAAAAGCAAATACAACAAAAAAGAGGGGCAATGCAGTATGTTATATAATCAAGAGCGGTTGTCAATGGCGCATGCTACAAAGATTTTCCACCATATTCGACGGTACATTGTTTTATAGACGATCATACTCCCCCTCACTTTTTTTCAGGTAGTTTAAAAGATCGCTGAAATCAAAGAATAAGAGTTTATCTTTGATCTACCTGAGCCCCCTTGTGAAGTATGAATAACAAAGGTGCTCTGACTGTTTTTTTGTAAGCAATTTCTTGTGTAAGGCCCGTTATAGAAGCGTATAAAATCGTCAAGTTTGGAAAGTCTTCCCAAATCTTTCATAGGGGTATTTTCAAAGTTAACCCCTTGCGTTTTCATAGTTCTGAACAGCCGTTCAATATCCCATCTTTGTTTGTTTAGTACCCGGTCCTTATCTTGAGCAAATGACAAGGTAAGCATCTTTTTTTTACCTGCGATACCCCCTCCTAGGATCATCCAGCATGTTGCAGATGGCGGCTTTCGTCCGTATTTAGGTGAATAAAAAAATCCTTCAAAGGCTTTTTAGAGGTGCCGAAGTTGGCCAATGGATTATCTTTTATACGGATAAAAAAGGGATCGTGTAGTCACACAAATAAGTCACACAAATAAGTCACACAAATAAGTCACACAAATAAGTCAAACAAATAAGTCAAACAAATAAGTGATCCAATCTTTGCCCACAAAATCGCGATCAGCTGAAAAGGAGAGAATTTTATCGCCCCCAAAGATTTCCTGAAATTGGTTTAATAAGCTGATGCGTGCTAGGGTGTGCGAATTTTCCTGGTGATCAAGCATGCTCCAAAACAAAGGAAATGTAATCTTTCCAACTCTAACAGCTAGTACGAGGCAATTGATATTCTGCGTTCCAAACTTCCAATTGGTGCCATCGAGCATTAAATGTATTTTAGGAACTGGCTCCCAAATGCTTGATATCAAGGCTTTTGAGAAGAGTCCAGAATCAATTACTTGTCCTTTTAAAAAAACGCCTGATGCGTTCAAGCTTGGATTTTATTGAAGGTGGAGAGTGCATCTTGTGGATCAGCGCAGGATGCTGAACCTTTCGCTGATCGATAAGTACGAAGGTTTTAAAAGTTGATTTAATAAACTGATGCATGCTAGGGTGTGCGAATTTTTCTGGTGATCAAGCATTCTCCAAAAACAAAGGAAATGTAATCTTTCCAACTTTAACAGCTAGTACGAGGCAATTGATATTCTGCGTTCCAAACTTCCAATTGGTGCCATCGAGCATTAAATGCATTTTAGGAACTGGCTCCCAAATACTTGATATTAAGGCTTTTGAGAAGATAGGAATTTGCTCCCAAATGCTTGATATCAAGGCTTTTGAGAAGAGTCCAGAATCAATTCCTTGTCCTTTTAAAAAAACGCCTGACGCGTTCAAGCTTAGATTTTATTGAAGGTGGAGAGTTCATCTTGTGGATCAGCGCAGGATGCTGAACATTTTGCTGATCGATAAGTACGAAGGTTTTAAAAGTCTCTGCGCGGAAATTGTGAAAAGCTAATAGTTTTGTTATCTTATTTATTAAGGATGAGGGGTTCATTTGCATTAAACATTGTTGTTTATTTTTAATAAAATAGCCTCTCTTTCGGATCTTTTAAAGACCCTTCAAAAAAGTGAGGGGGAGGATGTTTCTGATCAAGGAACTAAAGCCTGGTCAAGGTGTTATTATGAACATTGTCTCTTTTCATAAATACAAGAGAAGTAGAAAATTAATAAAATCTGTAAAATTCGGTATAATTTTTCTATCTCCAAATCTGTAAAATTTGGTATAATTTTTCTATCTCCTTACTCTTTTGATTCCAATCCAATAGAGAAATCCTGGGCTAATATGAATAGGTGGATTTAATGCAATATACTAAATTTCAACGCTATTTCGTGGTTCTTTAAAATATCTAATTCAACCTAAACTACTATATGATGATAGTTATGCAAGAGGTCTGCTAAATCCCTCCACAGAATACCTTTGCGATAGTGATGCAAAACATCCTCCACAAACAAGAAATTATCTTTGGTTGCATCCCATCGGTTTTGAAGAAAAAGATCTTTTGTACTACCGATCACCAAACAACGCACTCTCAAAAAAGACAGAAAAAATGAACTTAATTGAGAGCGAACTTTAATACTTGGAAAATACTTAACAAAAAATTAAAAATAAAAAAAATTATTAAGATAATCAGCTAAATTTTTACTTATTTTTCTAATTTTAACTTTCCTTGAAAAAACACCTCAAGCCCAAGTGCGTACAAAATTAGGAAGCTTAACAGCAATCGGTCTCTTTAATCCATTTGTAACGGACCAACAATTTTTTGATGAAATTCTTTCAATTCCTCGGGAAGATCTTTTAAAAAGTGAAAATGAAATTTCAGCCTTTCTTTTAGCGCCTTGTTAAACCCTTCAGAAAAATCCTCAAATTTTGAATCTGTGGATTTTAAATAAAACAAAAAAATTTCAGGCGCCTCAGTAAACATCAATGAAAGCAAATTGTCTTTTACATTTTCAGAAGAAAAATGAAAATACCACTCTTTTCCTCCATCGTCTCTATCTTTGATTATCTTCATTATAGAACTTAATTCTTCTTTTTCAATCCCATCAAAAACATCTAGAATGCGTATGTTTCCTAATGATACATCATGAAGCGCACTCCAGATAAGGTTTGAGCTACTTTCTATTTCTTCTAACTTCCCCTTAAATTTTAAATATTGAAAAAACAAAGATCCTCTTTCACTGAGCTTATACACCCAGTGTTCTTTTGAATTTTTATCTAAAAGATCAAACGTTTCAAAGAAAATTTTTAACATTTCTGGATCTCTCTTTTTTAAGGAGTTTGAATCAGTATCTAAAAAATTGAGCGTCTCTTTTACCTCATCATCCAAACGAATTCTTTCTAGAACGCCTTTAATTAGCTCTATTTCGTTATTTTTGAGCGATGAAATAGAAACAATTCTACCTTCTTCGTTTTTACGTAAATCACTTAAGCATAAAAAAAATTTTTATAGTTTATAAATTTTTTTCTTTACTAACAATATTTTCTAAATACTCTTTACTTTTTTCTTTATTAGAAAAAGCTTGGAAACAGATGAAACAAGTTAATAATAATAAAAATTTCATAAAAAAATAAAAGGTTAGTTTCTACTATTAAAGTATAAATTGTTTTTTAAAAAAAACAAGATAATTTTTATTATAGCTAAAACAGCTTGAAAAGAATATGACAATAGAGCTGGATAGAGTATAAGTAATAAACTATATAATTAAATTTATGACATATTCACTAGATTTTCGAAAAAAGTATTAAAAAATAAAGCATGGGCTATCATTTGAAAAAGTAGCCGCTAGATTTTGCATATCTAAATCAGCAGTAGTGAGATGGAGCAAAAATCTTGAAGGAGTCAACAAAAGGAATAACCCATGGACAAAATTAGACAAAGAGATATAGAAGAATTTCCAGACAGGTGCTACGAAAGGGCTAAGAGGTTAGAAGTCAGCGCTTCTGGTAAAGATATGCAAAACACCATTTAGGAGAGACATATAAAAAAACTCTCAATCATCCGATCCAGAAAAAAGATCTACGTTTTTCCAAAAAAAAAAAGATAAGCAGATAGGTTGTGATGGAAGTGGTTTTTCTCATGATATGCCAAGAACGCATAGTTGCTCTGAAAAGATAAGCGGTGTTATGGGCTCTCATAACTGGGAGGAAAACAAATGCCATAGGTGCTTTAATTGACCAAGCTATAATTGCAATTGGGTTCATATCTGGCTTGCAAAGGGGGTTTACATCTTGGGTACAGCAGATTTTATTACTAAACCTTCCAAAAGAAAGCAGTAGTGTTATGGATACTGCCACTTTCCATAAAGGGAAATCTATGCAAAAGATGCAGGTCGTAGCTTGCTTTGTTTGCATCCTTATTCCATACTCCCCCTCACTTTTTTGAAGGGTCTTTTAAAGATCCGAAAGAGAGGCTATTTTATTAAAAATAAACAAAAATGTTTAATGCAAATGAACCTTCGTACTTATCGATCAGCGAAAGGTTCAGCATCCTGCGCTGATCCACAAGATGAACTCCCAAGCTTGAACGCATCAGGAGTTTTTTTAAAAGGACAAGGAATTGATTCTGGACTCTTCTCAAAAGCCTTGATATCAAGCATTTGGGAGCAAGTTCCTAAAATGCATTTAATGCTCGATGGCACCAATTAGAAGTTTGGAACGCAGAATATCAATAGCCTCGTACTAGCTGTTAGAGTTGGAAAGATTGCATTTCCTTTGTTTTAGAGCATGCTTGATCACCAGGAAAATTCGCACACCCAAGCACGCATCAGTTTATTAAACCAATTTAAGGAAATCTTTGG